>NZ_JBMPIX010000011.1:0-114262 GCF_049341065.1 Pacificoceanicola algae
CAACCGCGCCTCAGCGCCGCCGGTGAAGGGGGTTCTAGTACCACCACCCAAAACCCGCAAGCAGTTTTTTGAAGAAATCAAAAGATTTCTGAAAATCTCAAAATTACATATATATTTCAATAGCTTACACGCCAACTTCCCATGAATTTTGGCCCAAAGCACCGCGACAGCCAAGAAGCGACGAGAGAATCTGGCACAATCCCTCCCACGGCACCGAAACGAAACCAGTGGTCAAATTTCGGCGTTGGAAGCCTTGGCCTAGGCCCCGAACACCACATGTAGCAGTTGGGACGCTTTTGAGCGCAGATTATGCCCTGATCCGTCTCAGGACTCTATACGTACTTCGGCCTTCGCCCAGACCGTCATTGGGATGAATCGGGCGATTCCATGATCAATAGCTCGAAGGTCACGCAGACCGGCGACAATCCGGGGAGCAGGCTGCCACTGAATTGACCGTCCTTGGGGTCAACGCAGTACATCGGCAAGCTCAATGCACCGTCCCATTGCGCCCCGGGCAGGATCAGCACCTCTGAGATCGGCGAGGCCATCGGCTCCCCCGTCTCGAACTGCGCGCCGATCAGGCTGCCGATCCCGACCACTATGGCGCGGCTGAATGCGGCCTGCGCAATCATTGCACTGATGGCGTCCGAGATATCGTGATGCGGGTTCACCTTGGCGATCAGCGCATTACCCCCATCCGCACCGCCTGTTGGATGGAAGATCGGAAACTGTGTCTCGGGGTTCATCGATACATCGAACAGTCCGCCGTCAAAGGCGTAAAGCGTCACCTCGGCATCCTTTGGCAAAGTCACATCGTCCGGCAGAAGGTGCCCGCATTTCGATTTGCCATCTTCGTCCCACACTGCATGACAGTGCAGCCACCACGCCCCTTCGCGCCGCCCCACAATGGCGCTGCCGTGACGAATACGGCCGAGGCTGCCGCTGTGGGTCTTGCTGTACCACGCCGCGTGAATGCCGTCGTGTGACGGTCCCGGCATGACATAATCATAGGGGCCGATCGTCAGACCATCCAAGGTCATCACGCCGCTGTCGCATCCGGCTTTGTCCATGGCTCCGGCAACCGCCTGCATCAGCGACTGACCGCCGCCAAGCACCACCCGAACCCGGCGCGCCTGTCCCCGCGCCATTTGGAACGGGTGTTCCGCTGCAGGTCCGGGGTGGCGAATGATCTCGCAGGTCATGCGCCTTCTCCCGGCCAGAGGCCGCGCGCCTCGAGCTCCTCGCGCACCAGTTTCTTGGTGATTTTGCCGTAACCGGTCTTGGGCATTTCATCGAGAAAGATATAGCGGTGAGGCAGCTTGTATTTCGCCAGCTTCGCCTCCAGCATCTGCGCCAGTTCCGCAGGCTCAACGCTTTGACCCGGCTCGCAGGTGCAAACGGCGATGCCGACCTCGCCCCAACGCGGATGCGGCGCGCCGAGAATGGCCACCTCGGACAGCGCCGGATGGGTCAGCATCAGCTCTTCTATCTCGCGCGGGTACACGTTGGAGCCACCCGAGATGTACATGTCCGAAGACCGCCCCGTAATATAAAGGTATCTCTGCGCATCCAGATGGCCCAGATCGCCGGTGCGGAACCAGCCATCGCGGAACGCCTTTTCGTTCGCCCCGTCGTCCATATAATAGCCCGCGCAAACCGCAGGGCCCGCAACGCAGATCTCGCCCGTCTGATCCGGGCCAAGCTCGTTGCCCGCATCGTCCTGAATCGAGACATGCAGCCCGGTGCGCTCAATCCCGCAGGTTCCGATACGTGCCTCTGGTCCGTCGTCAATGTGGTGATCCTGAGGCGGCAGATAGGTGATGCATCCCGTTACTTCGCCCAAACCAAAATACTGCACCAGAACCGGCCCGAGCTTGCGCAGTGCGTGTTTCTGATCCTCTCGGTACATCGGGGCGCCCGCGTAGATCACATAGCGCAGGCTGGAATGGTCGTAATCATCCACCGCCGGATGTTCCGTCAGCATTTTGACGATGGTCGGCACAGTGAACATGTTCGTCACGCGATAGCGCTGCACCAGTTCCCAAGCCTGCGCCGGATCGAACTTGCCGGACGGCAGCAGCACCGAACAAACCCCACCCGCGATCATCATCAGTTGGTGCATGCCCGCGCCGTGGCTCAGCGGCGCGACGACAAGGCTCATGTCGTCCGGCGTGGTGCCGGGCGTCAGATCATGCAGATGGTTGAGCGCGGTAAAGGTCAGCTGGCCGTGGGTCAGAACAACCGCCTTGGGCCGCCCGGTCGACCCTGACGTGAAGAACAGCCAGCACGGAGCATCCCGATCCACCGCAACGTTGGGAACCTGCGTGCCCATATACCGCGCGATCAGGTCATTATAGGCCGTGCCGAACCCCCGCCCGATACATATCACCTGCGAAAGCTTTGGCGCAGCCTCGACGCAGGCACTTGCATGCTCGGGGAAGCCATCTTCGCAGAACATCAGCGACACGTCGGACTTTTCGGCCAGATAGGCGACCTCGTCAGGGCGCTGGCGAAAATTCGACGGCACCCAGACCGCGCCGATGCGCCAGCAGGCCAGCATGATTTCAGTGATTTGGTTGTTGTTCGGGCTTTGCACCAGCACCCGGTCGCCGGGCATAACACCATAGTCACCCTGCATCGCAGCCGCCAGCGCACTGACCCGCGCATCCAGATCGCGCCATGTCAGGGTCTGCTCGCCCCAGATGATCGCAGGCCGGTCGCCCAAGCGCGCCGCGTTCTTTGTCAGGAAATGCGCCAGGTTATGGCTGCGCGTTGACCAAGGCAGTTTCGGGTCGCGGTTTGCGATCATTTCACGCGCTCCAGAATCGAGACGTAATTGGCCACCGCCGCCCCGCCCATATTGAAGACACCCGCGATCTGCACGTCGGGCAGTTGCATCTCGCCTGCCTCGCCTGCCAGTTGCATCGCCGCCATCACATGTTGCGAAACACCCGTCGCGCCCAGCGGGTGGCCGCGCGATTTCAGCCCGCCCGAAGGGTTCACCGGCAGCTTGCCGTCGCGGGTGGTGATGCCTTCGCGGATCACCCGGCCGCCCTGTCCGCGTTCAGCCAGCCCCATGGCCTCGTATTCCAAAAGCTCGGCGATGGTGAAACAGTCATGGGTTTCCACCATGTCCAGATCGTCCAGCGTCAGACCAGCCTGCGCCAGCGACTTGGCCCAGACCGCCCGTGGCCCGGCGAATTCCGTCGGATCGCGCCGCGACAGGGCAAGAATGTCGTTGACCTGATTGCGGGCCCGGAAAGCGATCGCGCGCTTAAGATCAGCGGCTACATCCGGATGCGCGATCACCAGCGCCGCGGCCCCATCCGAGACAAGCGAACAATCGGTGCGCCGCAAGGGCCCGGCGACCAAGGGGTTCTTGTCCGTGACAGTGTTGCAGAACTCAGCAGTGAACGGTTTGCGCATATGCGCATAGGGGTTCAGCATCCCGTGGGCGTGGTTCTTGGCTGCAATCATCGCCAGTTCCATCGAATGATCACCGTGTTTCTGGAAATAGCTGTTCGCGATCTGGCCAAAGACCCCGGCAAAGCCGCCCTCGCCTTCGCCTTCTTCGGCGCGATACGATGCCGTCAACAGGATATCTCCGATCTGCGCGCCCGGTGTCGCCGTCATCTTTTCCGCACCGACCACAAGCGCCACCTTGCCACGGCCCGCGGCGATGAAATCCATCGCGGCATAAAGCGCGGCAGACCCGGTGGCGCAGGCATTCTCAAGATGGGTCGCGGGCACATGCGCCAGTTCCGGAACTGCCATACCGACAAGCGCGCCCTCGAAGGCCTGTTTGGAAAACCCGTTGTTGTAGACGCCAACGAAAATCCCATCGACGGCCTCGGCGCCGACCCCGGCATGGTCCAAGGCATCGGGCACCACGCTACCGATCAGCTCGATCAGGGTTTCTTCGGGCGCCTTGCCAAACTTGGAGTGAGCCCAGCCCACGATTTGCGGTTGTTCGACCATCTGTTTTCCTCCCTACAGTCCCGGATCAGGCCGGGTGCATTCTTTTGCTCAGGCGCGCTTCGACCTGCGCCACCTCGCGCCGCAACATCGCGGCCAATTCCAATTGTCGGGTTTCCTGCATCCGGGTGTCGATCGCGGCGATCGACAGGGCGCCAAGCACCTCTCCATCCGGGCCGTGTATCGCCATGCCGATGGCCCATGAATTCGGCAGGTACAGCCCCGGGTTCAACGCCCACCCCCTGTCTTGCGACCGCGCGATGCTGTGCGCGACCACCTCGGGCGTGTAGCCGGGATAGCCCTGCGCCAGCAGCGGCGTGATCGTTTCGAGCACCTCTGCGCGTTCAGGTTCCGGCAGTGCGGCGAGCATCGCCATGGCCCCCGCCCCCACGCCAAGGGGATGACAGTCGCCGGTGCGCAGCGCCTGGCTTCGGATCGGGTAAGTACCCTCTTCGCGATGCGCGCAGACCGCGTAAGATCCGCGCCGCACTGACAGATAGGTGTTGTCTTCACTCTCCGCCGCCAGTCGCAAAAGGCTATCAGAGGCCGCCTCGAGAACATCGACCCGCTTGCGCGCCATCAGGCCCAGCAAATAGATCTCGGGTCCCAGCACATAATGGCGGCTGCTGGCATCTTGTTCGACCATGCCAGCCCGCATCAGCGCCAGCATCAGGCGTCGCACGGTTGGACGACTCAGCCCCGTGGCATCAGTCAATGCCGTCATCGACACTGGCCTTCCGCCGCCCTGCCCGACAAGCGACAGCAAAGACAACGCGCGATCAACGCTTTGCGCGCCTCCGGCCTCTTTGCTCTCAGCGCCACCAGACATGTCCATATTATGGATACCTTTTCGCAGATTTTCCTCCATGCTGCTTCAAACTTTGCCATCAAACAAGGAAAATGCGAAAGCTATTTACACATCCGCCTTATGGCGCTTAGTCTGACGGTGATTTGATGTCCACATTATGAACCGCATCGCCACGGAGGAGGTCTCGTGGCGGGGCATCGACAACCCGGGAGGAAACCAAATGAAAACACTCACCACAGTCGTGGCGGCTGCAACGCTTGTCGCCGGTGCCGCGCAGGCGGAAACGCTGGTCATGCAGTCGATCTATCCGTCGTCACTGCCGCTTTTGGGCGACAGCGGGGTTCGTCTGACCGAACAGGTCAGCAAACTGACCGGCGGCGAACTGGAAATCGAGTTCAACGAACCCGGCGCCATCGTCGGCGGCAATGAGATGTGGGATGCCATCTCGACCGGGGCGGTGGACGCTGGCTGGTATTCGCCGGGCTTCGCGCAGGGGATCATACCCTCGGCCGCGATCTTCACCGCCGTGCCCTTTGGTCCCGACGTACGTGAGTATACCGCATGGTGGTACGAAGGCGGCGGCAAGGAAATCTGGGCCGACATCACCAAGCCCTATAACATCCACACCGAACTTTGCACGATCCTCGTCCCCGAGGCCTCGGGCTGGTTCGCCAAGGAAATCAACACGCCGTCCGACCTTGATGGCGTCAAGATGCGGATCTTTGGGCTGGGCGCATCGGTCATGCAAAAGCTGGGCGTCGAAGCGCAGTCCATGCCCGTTGCCGACACGCTGACCGGCCTGCGCCTTGGCACCATCGACGCCGCCGAGGTGTCCTTCCCGCTGATCGACAAAGCGGTGTCGATGAACGACTACGCCAGCAACTATTACTTCCCCGGCTGGCACCAGCAGACCTCGCTGATCACATTCATCATCAACCAGGACGCATGGGACGGACTGAGCGATCAGCAGCGTTTCTCGATCGAGACAGCCTGCGCCGCCAACGTCGCCTATACCTCGGCTGAAGGCGAGGCCAAGCAGCTTCAACCGCTGGCCGACCTTGAGGCGGCGGGCGTCACTGTCCACAAATGGAACGATGAAATGATGGCCGCCTTCCGCGGTGCCTGGAACGACGTGGTGACCGAACAAAGCGCTGCCGATCCCGACTTCAAGCGCGCTTGGGAAAGCCTTTCCAACTTCCGCGCCGATTTTGCCAAGTGGTCCGATCTGGCCTACCTCAAGTAACCCACTCCGGGTGGCGGAATATCCTTCCGCCGCCCGCTTTCCCGAAGGTATCCCATGGACTCCCTGCTGATCTGGTCGAACAGGCTGGCTCTGCCATGCCGTGCGGTGGCCAAGCTATGCGGCTGGCTGCTGCTGATCCTGATGGCCGTCATCCTTTATGACGTGGTTGGACGCCGATTCTTTTCCACCGGATCGTTCAAGCTGCAAGAGCTTGAGTGGCATCTGCATGGCGCGATTGCGGTGCTTTGCTTTGGGTATGCCTACATCGAAAACGCCCATGTGCGCATTGATCTCGTCTCACAGCACCTGCGGCGCAACACCCGGCTTTGGATCGAGATTTTTGCGATCCTCGCTTTCCTAATCCCTTTCATGCTTTTGCTGAGCTGGTACGGCTTTGACTTTACCCTGCGATCCTTCCAACGCGGCGAAGGCAGCTCCGGCGGGATCGGCCTGCCAAATCGCTGGATCATCAAATCAGCCATCCCGCTGGGCGCATTGCTGACCATCATCGGCGGGCTTTCCGTGCTGCTGCGCTCGGTCGTTGCCCTCAAACGACCTGATCTGGCAGAGGAAAACCTATGATCGAGATGATCTCAGCCGCCCTGCCCGGCACGATGTTTCTGGCTCTGGTGGTGGCGCTGTTCTCTGGTGCGCCCGTGGCCATCATGCTGATGGGGATCAGCCTTGTCTTTGGTCTGCTGGCGGTCTGGACCGGCGACATGCGGCTGGTCCATGCGACCCTGCTGCCCAATCGGATCTTTACCGGCACCATCGACAACGCAGTTCTGGTGGCGGCCCCCATGTTCATCTTCATGGGTCTGATCATGGAAAAGACCCGCATCGCCGAAGACCTTCTGGTCACTCTGCAACGCCTGATGCGCGTGATCCCGGGCGGGCTGGCGCTGGCCGTTGTGCTGATGGGCACCATTCTGGCCGCCGCCACCGGAATCATCGGCGCCTCGGTCGTGATGCTGACCATGCTGGCGGTGCCAACGATGATCGACCGCGGTTATAACAAAGGGCTTGCGGCCGGAACGGTTGCCAGCGCGGGTACGCTGGGCATTCTGATCCCGCCTTCGGTGATGCTGGTCTTCATGGGCGACCTGCTGAGCATTTCTCTGGGGCATCTCTTTGTCGCCGCGTTGCTTCCCGGGCTACTGCTGGCCCTGTCCTATGTCGTCTATATCGTCGTGCGCAGCGCGCTCCAGCCGTCGATTGCGCCCAAAGCACCACCGCCCAGCGAAGAGGAGCGCCGCGGCCTTTGGCTTGAGACCCTGAAATCCGTTCTGGCGCCACTGGTCATGATCATCGCCGTTCTCGGCTCGATCCTTGGCGGCATTGCCACCCCGACCGAGGCCTCAGGCGTTGGCGTTTTCGCCGCGCTGCTGCTGGGCGCCTTGCGCGGCCGTCTGACCCGCACAACCCTGAACGAAAGCATGGATGGCTCGGTCAAGACGCTGGGCATGCTGTTCTTTATCTTTGTTGGCGCGACGGCCTTTTCCTACATCTTCCGCAAGGTTGGTGGCGAGCATTTCATCATCGACAGCGCCAATGCCCTGCCCTTTGGCAACTGGGGGCTTTTGATGGCGATCATGGCGATGATCTTTGTCATGGGTTTCTTCTTCGACTGGATCGAGATTACTCTGATCATGCTGCCGATCTTTGCGCCCATCGTGCAAGCCATGGACCTCGGGGACCATGTGGCGCGCAGCGAAATGATCTACTGGTTCGCCATTCTCGTGTCCCTGAACCTGCAAACGTCCTTTCTCACACCACCCTTCGGCTTTGCGCTGTTCTACCTCAAGGGCGCGGCGGGCAACCTGCTGTCGATGCGTGACATTTATCTGGGGATCATTCCCTTTGTCCTTTTGCAACTGCTGGTGCTGGGTCTGGCCATTGTGTTTCCGGATGTCGCCCTGTGGTTGCCGCGAAAGGTCTTTGATTGATGGGTCGGGTCGCGGGAAAACGGGTTGCCGTCATCGGTGCGGGCTCGGTCGGGGAAGGCTGGGGGAATGGCAAGGCGGCGGCGGTTCTATACGCGCGCGAAGGCGCTTCGGTGCTCTGCGTCGATCGCAACAGCGACGCCGCCGAGCAAACGGCGCAGATCATCCGGCGCGAAGGTGGAACGGCGCATGTCATGGCCGGGGACATGACCGACCCGCAGGCCGCCAATGCGATGGCTGACGCCGCGCGCGCCCAACTGGGCGGGTTGGACATCTTGCATTTCAACATCGGGATCAGCACACCGGGCGGCGTTGAAATCACCGCTTTCAGCGACTGGCAAAAGGTCTTTGCCGTCAATCTCGACGCCGCGTTTCACTGCACGCAGGCCGCCCTGCCCTTGCTGGAACAGGACAGCGGCGGCGCGATCGTCTATATCTCCAGCCTCGCGGGCGAAAGCAACGGGCCTTACCGATACGTCGGCTACGAGGCGTCCAAGGCTGCGCTGCAACGCCTGTCAAAAAGCGTGGCCATCGAATACGCCGCGCGCGGCGTGCGGGCCAATTGCGTTCTGCCCGGCATGATCGACACCCCCCACGCGCAAAGTTTCATCGGGCCGGATACGGACCACGACGCTCTCGCACGGGCCCGCGCCAGCAAGGTCCCGATGAAACGGCAGGGCACAGCTTGGGACGTTGCCGAAGCCGCGCTGTTTCTGGCCTCGGATGCCGCCGGTTTTGTGACCGGGGTCGAGCTGCGCGTCGATGGCGGTATGGGCACCCAGTTCGGCAGCGCCTGAAACCTGCCGGGATGGCAAACCCCGGTCAGGCCCGGAAGGCTTCTGGCGGGCTATCGCTCGGCTCAAGCATGCCTGCATCCTCCAGCATCTCCCGGTCCGGCAGATCACGCAGGCTTTCCAGACCAAAGGCGACAAGGAAGGCGTCAGTTGTCACAAAGGTATAAGGCGCCCCCCGGCGAGGGCTGCGCGGCCCCGTCGCGATCAGGTTTTGGGCATGCAATCGCCCGATCAGATCGCGGCTGATCTCCTTGCCAAAGATGTCCTTGAGCCCATCGCGGGTGATCGGCTGGTGATAGGCAATCCCCGCCAGAACGGCCGTGTCGAACGCACTCAGATCAAGCGACTGTTCCCCCACTTCAGCCGCCGCACGGATCACCGGCCCATAGGCGGGGCGGGTGCGCAACATCCATCCCCCCGCGACCGAAGCCACCTCATAGGGTCGCCCCTCCAGATCGCCCGCAAGGTCTTCGATCAACAGCTCGACCGAAACACCCTGCCCTACAACTCGGCCCAGATCCTCGCGCGGAACAGGCGAGGCGCTGGCGAACAGCACGGCCTCGAGCCGCCGCATCCATTCGCGCCAACGCAGCTCGGGCGGCAGGTCTTCGAGTTCTCGGTCAAGGTCTTCGCTCACCGTCAGACCCCGTAAAGCCGGAAACTCGCCCGGCCCGTCAATTCGCGCACCGCGCCGAGATCCACCAGACGGTCACACAGCCGACGCGCCGCGCGATCCGACATGAGATCGGTGAGGGCAAGCGATGGTGACAGCGCGTCTTTGTTAAGGAACATGTCAACGGCCAACCCGGCGCCTTTGGCGCGTAATTTCGGAGCCACCGCGCGCAACCGTGCCGCCCGCCCTGAAAGGTCGGACGCCATGCGCAGCGCCTCCCCCACCGAGCTGACAATCGCGTGGTGGCAAGCGCGGCGAAGGTCATCACCGCGCAACCGCAGATCGCGGGGCTTCAACCCAAATGCCAGAAGTGGAACAAGATGTCGCCAGCCCAAAGCGCGTGCCAAAACAGCATCCGCCAGGATCAAGGCGACCGCCTCGGCGCGCGGAAGATCCGCCAGAACCGCCTCCAACACTGCCGAACATTGCGCCACCGGGCAGCCCTTGCCAGTCGCCAGCCAAACCGGGATATGCGCGGCCAAGTCGTCGGGCAACGCGCCTTGCAACGCCTCGGCCTTGACCGGCCGGGCAACCGCCCGGCGCCATTGAACAAAGATCGCGCCCGCCGGGCCGGGCAAATCACCAAGCCGCAAAAGATGCACCTCGTCGCGCAGGTCTGGTGCCCGCTCGGGCCGCCCCGTGATCACCACGCAGGATTCGGCGGCACGCAGCGCCAGCCTTTCACGCAGCAAGCCCCCGGGAACCTCGGGATGGCAGACCACACCATCGAGAACCGCCAACGCCGCACCGGATTTAAAGGCCAGATCCTCAATGGATTCACCGCGCGCGGAGCTGATCCACCCCGGCAAAAGCGGCAATCTGGCTGACAGGTCAGACGGGTTGGGAGCGGCAATGTTCATGCCGCCAGAGTAATCCAGCGCGGCGCTTCAATCCAGAAAATAACGGATGAACCGCCGCCAAATTTGGGCCGACGATGGCTGATGAAAACTGCCCGCGGTCTGCCTTTGCAAGCCCGTCAAGCTGCCAAAGGCAGGATCCTCTGGTCGGTCTCGTCAAAATGGAACGCCTTTTCAGGATCGAACCCAAGCCGAACATGTGCGCCCACCGCAGTGTCATTCTGGCCGAAAAGGCGGACAGTCAGGGTTTCGCCTTGCTCGGTTTTGACCAGTAGGTTGGTATCCCCGCCAAGTCGTTCGACATGAGTCACTTCGCCACTGATCTGCCCATCGGCGCGCAGGCCAAGGTGTTCCGGGCGAATGCCAATGGTCTGCCCCGCAGGCTGACCGGGCACCGAGCGTTCGAGGAAGTTCATCGACGGTGAGCCAAGAAAGCCCGCCACAAACCGATTGGCCGGGTTGTTGTACAGCTCCATCGGGCTGCCAACCTGTTCAATCCGGCCATCACGCAGTACCACGATCTTATCGGCGAGGGTCATCGCCTCGATCTGGTCGTGGGTCACATAAATCATAGAAGCCGACAGCGTGCGGTGCAGCGCCGCAATCTCGACCCGGGTGTTCATGCGCAAAGCGGCGTCGAGGTTCGACAGCGGCTCGTCGAAAAGGAACAGTTTCGGGTCACGCACGATGGCCCGGCCAATGGCGACGCGCTGACGTTGTCCGCCGGACAGCTCGGCCGGGCGGCGGGCCAGATAATCGTCGAGGTCCAGCATCTTGCTAGCCTTGCTCACACGCTCTTCAACTACGGATTTCGGCCGGCCTTCCTGCTTCAGACCCAGCCCCATGTTGTCCTTGACGGTCAGATGCGGGTACAGCGCATAGGACTGGAAAACCATGGCGATACCGCGTTTGGCCGGCGGCACATCGTTCACCACATCATCGGCGATCATCACCGTGCCGCTGCTGGCCGTTTCCAACCCGGCGATCACGCGCAGCAAGGTGGACTTTCCGCAGCCCGAGGGGCCAACGAAGACAACAAATTCGCCGTCCTCCACGGTCAGGTTGATATCTTTCAGCACATGGACCGAGCCAAAGGATTTGTTGACGTTTTCGAGTTTCAGCGCGGTCATGCGGTTTCTCCCAGTTGGATGGTTTGGCCTGTGCGAATGCTTTCATCGGCCGCAAGGCAGATGCGCAGCGATTGCACGGCGTCAGTCATATGGCGGCTCAGGTCCATATCGTTCAGGATGGCATCAACCATCCAGGCTTGCTCGGCATCGCACAGTGCCTGATGGCCCGGTTCGTCCGGCAGGTCTATCAGCTGGTCGTTACCTGGTCGGTGGACCAGCAAACCGCCAACGCGGGTATGGCCATCCACGTCGTCCGAGGCACCCTTGTTCGCATCGGTGATCGACACGGCGCCATTCGGGCTGACCACGTCTTTGACAAAGAAAGCGGTCTCGGACATCATCGGGCCCCAGCCGGCCTCGTACCAACCGACCGAGCCATCGTCGAAGATCACCTGAAACTGGCCGTAGTTGTACATATCGGGGGCGATTTCATCAGACAGCCGTAGACCCATGCCGTTTACCCGCAAAGGCATTGCATCGGTGATCTGGCACATGACATCGACATAATGAACGCCGCAGTCGACCAAAGGCGATGTGGTTGCCATCAACGCCTTGTGCGTTTCCCACGTCGGGCCGCTGGACTGCTGGTTCAGGTTCAGCCGGAACACGTAAGGCCCGCCAAGGCCGCGGGCCTCCGCGATCAGGCGTTGCCAACTGGGATGATGGCGAAGGATATAGCCGACACCCAGCTTGCGGTTCCGGCGCTTGGCGGCCTCAACTACACGCGCCGCATCCGCGACATTGCCCGCCAAAGGCTTTTCGACAAAGACATGCGCCCCAGCCTCCATCGCGGCGATGGCATAACCCGCATGGGTATCGGTGTAGGTGGCCACCACGACAAGATCGGGTTTTGTCTGAGCAAGGGCCGCTTCGAAATCGTCGAACAGCGGGTAGTCCGCAAGCGCATCCGGCAAGTCGACGGTCGAGCGGTTGACCAGCCCGACAATCTGCGACCGCGGGTCAGCATGATGGGCCAAGGCGTGGCTGCGCCCCATATTCCCCAGACCGGCAATCAACACTCTCATTTGACGGCTCCCGATGTGATGCCGCGGATCAACTGACGCGAGAAGATGACGTAAAGGATCATCACCGGCAGGATCGCCATGGACAACGCCGAAAGGACCGCGTTCCAGTCCGTCACGAATTGCCCGATAAAGACCTGGCTGCCCAGCGTCAGGGTTTTGACCTCTTCAGCGGGGGCAAGGATCAGCGGGAACCACAGATCGTTCCAGATCGGGATCATGTTGAACACCGCCACTGTCGCCATGGCAGGGCGCACAAGCGGCAGCACCAGCCGGAAGAAGATCTTGTATTCACTCAGCCCGTCGATGCGCCCGGCGTTCTTGAGGTCATCACTGACGCCCTTCATGAACTCGGAGAGGATAAAGACCGCCAAGGGCAAGCCCTGCGCCGTATAGACAAGGATCAGCGCGGCGAGGGTATTCACCAACCCGGTCGAGACCATCATCTCGAGAATGGCCACCGTGCCGATGCGGATCGGGATCATGATCCCAAGCGCCAGATAGAGACCCATCAGCGTATTACCCTTGAACCGGTATTCGGCCAGCGCAAAGGCCGCCATTGCGCCGAACAAGAGGATCAGGGTCAAGGAAACCACGGTCACGATCATCGAGTTCTGGAAATACAGAAAGAAGTCCCCCTGTTTGAACACGGTCTCGTACCCAATCAGGGAAAAACTGTCGGCGGTCGGCAGGGCCAGCGGCTCGCGGAAAATCGCTTTGCGGGTCTTGAAGCTGTTGATCAGGATGACGAAAACCGGGAACAGCGCGATGATCGTATAGGTGATCAGGACGGCATGTGCGGCGATACTGGTGCCGGTTGTGTTGCGAACCTTGCTCATATCCTTGCCCCTCAGAACTGATAGCTGCGCAAACGGCGCTGAATACCGAAGAGGTAGATACAGACCCCCACCAGAATGATCCCGAACATGGCCGAGGCGATGGCCGAACCCATGTGCGGATCGCCCAATTGCAGCTGAAAGCCAAAGAAGGTGCGATACATGAAGGTGCCCAGAATATCCGTGCTGAAGTCCGGCCCCGCCAGTGCACCCTGAGCGGCATAGATCAGGTCGAACGCGTTGAAGTTCGCCACGAATGTCAGGATAGAGATGATCCCGATCGACGGCAGGATCAGCGGAAGCTTGATCTTGAAAAAGGCGCTCATGCCGGTGATGCCGTCACACTCGCCGGCCTCTAGGATCTCGTCCGGGATCGACAGGAGCGCCGCGTAGATCAGCATCATCGGAATGCCGACATACTGCCAGACCGACACAAGGCTCAGCGTGGTCAGGGCGTATTCTTCCTTGCCCAACCATGGCGTGTAAAGGAATTTCAAACCAATGGCGTCCAGCATCCCTGGCGCGATGCCCCAGATCGGCGAAAGGATCAGCTTCCACGCAAAGCCTACGATAACAAAGGACAGGATGGTCGGGATAAAGATCGCCGACCGGTAGAAGGCGGAAAAGCGCAACCGCGGCGAGGACAGGATCGCGGCAAGCGCCACGCCAATGGGATTCTGCACCAGCATATGGATCATGAAGAACCATGTGTTGTTGGCCAGCGCGTTCCAGAATTGATCCGACCAGATGGCATCGCCAAACAAGGTCCGGAAGTTTTGCAGACCAACCCAGATGCGCTCTTGGTCAACTTCGCTGAACAATGACAACCGAAGGGTGTTGAACAGCGGATAGATCATCACGGCCGTATAGACGAGGACGGCGGGTGCCAGAAAAACGGCGATGTGGACTCTGGGTTTCTGTTTGGCAGGCGAAGCCATCTCGCGCCTCCTGTGCAATGTCAGCGACGTTCGGGGGCCCGGGCGGCACAAACCGCCCGGGATATGTGGGAAAACAGGCTTACTGCTGCGGTGCGTACCAGCTGGCCAACCCGTCCTGCAGACGCTTGCCTGCGTCTTCGGGGCTTTCCTTGCCTTTGATTACAGCGGCGCTGGCGTTCCAGGTTTCGTTCTCAAGGTTCGGCGTGCCGCGCGACAGGATCTGGTAGGTCGAGCGGATCGAGCTTTCGCACTTGTCGCGCCAGGAAATGAATTCCTGCGCCAGCGGATCCTCAAGCGTGACCTCGGCGTTGGACAGTGGGAAGAACCCCGGCAGCGCGTTGGCGAAGATGGTCGAGAATTCGGAGGAGGCCACCCAATTGAGGAAGGTCTTGGCCGCTTCCGGGTTTTCCGTCGCCGCGTTCATCCCGATGCCGATGTCGGTATGGTCGGAGATATAGCAGGTGTCGCCCGCGTTCTGGACCGGCGGGTTGAATGCGCCCATTTCGAAATCGGCCTGCGTGTTGAAGCCCGAGATCTCCCAGGACCCGGCCGGGTAAATCGCGGCGCGGCCAAGGGTAAAGATGTTCTGGCTGTCGGGATAGGTCTGCGCCTCGAACCCGTCACCCAGATAGTCACCCCATTTGGCCAACTGCCGATAGGGCGCGACCCATGCTTCATCCGTCAGCTTTTGCTCACCGGCGATCAGCGCGTTGCGGCCTTCTTCGCCCTTCCAGTAGTTCGGGCCAATGTTGTTATAGCCCATCGTGGCGGCTTCCCACTGGTCGTTGGTGCCCATCGCCATCGGGATATAGCTGCCGTCTTCCTTGATCGCGTCCAGCGCGGCAAAGAACTCGGCCTCGGTGGTCGGCACCTCCAGCCCCAGCTCGGCAAAGGCGTCTTTGTTGTAGATAAAGCCATGGATCACCGAGGCCATCGGCACGCAATACGTCACGCTGCCGTCGTCGGTGGACCAGCCCGCTTTGGCGACATCCGAAAAGCTCGACATGCCGTCCAGATCGCTCAGGTCAGCCAGATGGCCCGCATCATACAGCGCAAGCGAGGCGTCGAACGGGCGGCAGGTGATGATGTCGCCTGCAGAGCCTGCGTCCAGCTTCGAGTTCAGGACAGCGTTGTATTCAGCCGGGGCGGACGGCGTGAACTTGATCTTGATGCCGGGGTGCTCGGCTTCGAAGGCCGGAATGATCTTGTCCTGCCAGATGGCCAGATCATCATTGCGCCAGCTCTCGATGGTCAGCGTTGCGTCTTGTGCAGAGGCTGCGGCTGCGGCCAGCAGCGTCGTTGCCAGCAGCGCGCCTTTCATTGAGGTGTGTGTCATTGTTAACTCCCTTGGTTCGTTGGTTCGTTGGACAAGTTGGTTTTGGTTGTTGTTTGCGGCAGACAATCCCTGAGCCGCCCGCCCGCTTGTGCCAGTCGGCCCCGCGCGGTTTCGATATCAAGTCCCGTGGCAATCAAAACCGCAAGCTTTGTATCGTTCCCGGCCCGCTCAAGCGCGCGCTCCGCTTTGGCTTCGTGCACGGCGGCGATCCCTGCCACGATCCTCCGGGCCCGGTGACGCAGCTTGATGTTGTCAGGCACCAGGTTGACCATCTGCCCGCCATGCACATGCCCCAGCAAAATGCCCGCTTGGGTCGACATCATGTTGAGCGCAACCTTTTGTGCTGTCCCGGCCCCCAGCCGCGTTGAACCGTCGACCACCTCGGCGGCGGTCACAAGGGCAATGGCAACATCAGCAAGCCCAAGCAGTGGCGAGTCCGCGACATTCGCAATCGCAACAACGCGCGCGCCCTGCGCCTTGGCCGCCTTGGCAAACGCGATGGCAAAAGGCGTCGTGCCGCTGGCGCTGACAACGATGGCAAGGTCTTGGGGCTGCATGGATTGCGCGGCTTTTGCAGCCTCATCCGTGCCGTCTTCGGTATCGCCCGGCATGACGCCATCGACGGGAACACCGCCCGCCATGCAAATACGAATCTGTTGCGCAGGAACGCCAAAGGTGCCCGGCAATTCGCTGGCGTCAGCAAGGGCCATCAAGCCCGAGCTGCCCGCCGCCGCGTAAAACAACGTCGCCCCCGCCGCGACGGCCGAAGCAACATGGCTCGCGGCCGCATCGATACTGCCTTGCGCATCAGACACCGCGGAAACCGCGGCCAAATGCGAAGCCAGCATCTCGGACAGGGCATCTCCACGCGTCAGCGCGTCAATGGGCAGCCCTACCCCCTCCCCTTTTTCAGCGTGATGCATAGCGAATCCCCCAGATTTCCCTAAACAATACCTATTAAATACCTTTTGTCTACGATTTTCTTTTCCTCCTGTAATTTCGGCCTACAGGAGAAAAAAGTAACGCCTATTTCGCTAATATAGCTTCTATATCTCTTAAAGGTATGTCATAGGTATTACATGATGAGCGGAATCACATACCACATCTGCGCGATCGACGGCGGCGGCACTGGCTGCCGCGCCGCTATTGCGCACCCTGATGGAACCGTCCTTGCCCGGGCCTCGGGCGGCCCGGCCAACTACACGACCAATCCCGCTCAGGCATGTGCAAACGTGCTGAATGCGGTCAGCCAAGCCGTCGAACAGCTCGGCAAAGACGCCCCGCCGCTTGAGGCCATGGTAGCGCACATCGGACTGGCTGGGATCATGAACGCGCAGGACGCCAAAACGATGGCGGCCAACCTGCCTTTCAAGTCCTGCACCGTTTCCGATGACCGCCTCACCTCGGCCATTGGGGCGTTAGGCCGCCGTGATGGTGTGCTTCTTGCCATCGGCACAGGGTCATTCGCGGCCGTACGGCGCAGCGAGGACATCCGCTTTTTCGGCGGATGGGGTCTTAGTGTTGGCGATCAGGCCTCGGGTGCATGGCTGGGCCGCGCAGTTCTGGAACACAGCTTGCTGGCCGAGGAAGGCCTTGTAGCGGCCAGCGATTTGACCCGGCTGATCATGGCGCGCTTTGATGACCTGCCCGCAAATGTCGCCTCTTTTGCTGGCCGCGCCTCTCCGGCGGAATTTGCCACGTTTGCGCCCTTTGTCATTTCTGCCGCCAAAGACGGGGATGTTGTCGGTGTCACGCTGATGACGCGCGGCACTGCATACTTGAATGCAGTTCTTAAGGCCGCGAACATCCGCGATACCGCGCCAATTTGCCTGATCGGCGGCGTCGGCCCGCATTATGAAGCCTTTCTCGCGCCCGAGCATCGCGCCCGGATTCAAGCGCCCGAGGGAACCGCACTGGACGGCGCCTTGCAGCTTGCCCGGAAGACCCTGAAAGATCTGGAGGCCCAGTCATGAACATCGCGGACTTCCTTGCCCCATCAGCTTGGTTTCAACCTGATGCTGGTCCGCGCTACATCCAGCTTCGGCAACGTTTGGCTGACGGGGTCGCGCAGGGCATCCTTGCGCCGGGCAGCCCGCTACCTGCCGAACGTGAGATCGCCGTGATCACTGATTTCTCGCGCGTGACCGTTCGCAAGGCCATCAAATCGCTCGCCGACGAAGGCACGATCATTCAAAAGCAAGGCTCAGGGTCGTTCATATCCTCGAAACCCGCGCGCATCGAACAAAAGCTGTCTCGCCTGACCTCGTTCTCCGAGGATATGGAGCGGCGCGGAAAACATGTCTCTTCCAGATGGCTCGAACGCGGATTGTTCATGCCTTCCGCTGATGAAATGGTCGCGCTGGCCCTATCGCCCGAGGATTCGGTCGCGCGTATCGCCCGTCTGCGGATGGCTGATGGCGAACCCTTGGCGATTGAGCGGGCCTCGTTACCTGCCGACATTCTGCCCAATCCGTTGATCGTAGAAACCTCGCTTTACGAGGTTCTGGAACGCGACGGGCATCGTCCGGTGCGAGCGCTGCAAAAAATCTCGGCAATCAATCTGGCCGAACCCGAGGCCGATCTGCTGGCCGTTCATGCGGGGGACGCGGGTCTGCGGATCGAACGCACCTCCTATCTGGAAAGCGGCCGTGTCGCCGAATTCACGCAATCCCTGTATCGCGGCGACGCCTATAATTTCGTCGCCGAACTCAGCCTTTCGAAGGAGTGACCATGTCATCCACAACCCACATGCGCCGCGAAGTCCTTGAGATTCCGTCTGCGGTCGATGCCCTTTTAACGGGCGGACAATCCGCCATGACCGCAGCTGCGGCCGCCTTGGCCGAGCGCGACCCGGCTTTCATGATCTCGGTTGCGCGCGGGTCTTCGGACCATGCGGCGACCTATTTCAAATACGCGAGCGAGCTGATCGCGGGTGTTCCCGTGGCCTCGGTCGGGCCGTCGGTGGCATCGATTTACGGGCGCCGCTTGAAACTTGCGGGCAGCGCCTGCATCGCCGTTTCGCAATCCGGCAAAAGCCCCGACATTGTCAGCATGGCGGATATGGCCGGGCAAGAAGGCGCGCTGACCTTTGCCCTGACAAATCACACCGAAAGCGATCTGGCGCGGGTCAGCGAACATACCCTTGATCTGCATGCAGGCGAGGAACTCAGCGTCGCTGCCACAAAAACCTTTGTCACCTCGATTGTTTCAGCGGTCTGGCTTCTGGCCGAATGGCAAAAAGACGCCGCGCTGTTGGCTGCAATCCATGCCCTGCCCGAGGTTTTGGCCAAAGCCGCCCAAACCGATTGGGGCGCGCTGGGTGAAAAACTGGCCTCGGCACAGTCCATTTACTGTCTCGGTCGCGGCCCGTCCTTTGCCATTTCGAACGAGGCGGCGCTCAAGTTCAAAGAGACCTGCCAGTTGCACGCTGAATCCTACTCTTCAGCCGAAGTGCTTCACGGACCGGTGTCGATCGTGGGCGCCGGCTTTCCGGTGATTGCGCTCACCGCAGCGGATCAGGCCGAAGACTCGCTGCTTGGCGTGACCGAGCAAATCGCGGCAAAGGGCGCCAGCGTCTTTGTGACTTCGGACAGGGCCACAACAGCGACCCGGCTGCCAACTGCCCGCACGGCGCACCCGCTGACCGACCCGATTTCGCTGATCGTCTCGTTCTACGCGATGGTCGAACAAGCGGCCCGCGCGCGCGGCATAAATCCGGACGAGCCGCGCCACCTGAAGAAAGTGACGGAAACCGTATGAGCACGCGCGCATATCTTGGCGCCGACATCTTTGACGGCAAAGCTCTGCGCAAGGGCAAGGCGCTGATCCTGGACGACGGCCGCTTTGCCGGACTGGCCGAGCCAGACGCCTTGCCAGATGGCGCGGAGATCCAACACCTTGCGGACGGTACGCTGATGCCAGGCTTTGTTGACCTTCAGGTCAATGGCGGCGGCGGCGTGATGTTCAATGACGAAACCACGCCCGAAGGCGTGGCCACGATCGCCCGGGCACATGCCACCACTGGTACGCGCGCCCTGCTGCCAACCCTGATCACCGACACCCCGGACAAGACCCGCGCCGCCGTTGACGCCGTTGAGGCGGCGATTGAAAGTGGCGTGCCGGGTATCCTTGGGGTGCACCTTGAAGGACCGCATTTGTCGATTGCACGCAAAGGCGCGCATGACCCGGCCTTGATCCGGCGCATGGAGGATGAGGACGAAGCCTTTTTGTGCGAAGCCGCCGCCCGCTTGCCAAATGTGATGGTCACGGTGGCCCCCGAAAACGTCACGAATACTCAGATTTCACGGCTTGCCAAGGCGGGCATCATCGTTTCGCTTGGTCACACTGACTGCAGTCTGGCGCAGGCTCAAGCCGCCTTTGCCGCTGGCGCGCGCTGCGTCACACATCTGTTCAACGCGATGAGCCAGATGGGCAACCGCGAACCGGGACTGGTGGGCGCCGCCTTGAACGCGCCGGGTATCTCTGCCGGGTTGATCGCCGACAATATCCATGTCCACGCAACCAGCATGCGCATCGCGCTGGCATCGAAACAGCCGCCCGGCAATATCTTTCTAGTCACCGACGCGATGTCCACCGTAGGGTCGGACATCACCGAATTCCTTCTCAACGGGCGCAAGGTTCTGCGCCGCGACGGGCGCTTGATGCTTGAGAACGGCACCCTTGCCGGTGCGGATCTCGACCTTCCCACAGCCATGTCGGTTCTGATCGACAAGGTCGGAGTGCCCCTAGCCCAGACCTACGGCATGGCGACATCAGCGCCAGCCAAGGTCCTTCGGGACGCGAAAGGGTTTGGTCAATTCACCCAAGGCAGGCCCTGGAACGGGGTTTACCTGGACGGATCCGGCAAATTAGGCAGAATCGATCCCGACTGAACGATAGACACGTCCAACGTGCGGGCCCTTGGTGTCACACCTGGGGCATATCACCGAAAAGCGGCTCTCCCGCTGCGGCATACCAGCCGACAATGCGGTCGCGGATTTCATCGGCCGTCTCGGCATAGCTGAACAGATGCTCATCTTCCGGGTCTATCACGCCTTCCTCCACGAGAAACGGCACATCAACGGCCCTTTCCCAGAACGAACGCCCGACCAGAACAATCGGCAAAGGCGCGATCTTGCGGGTCTGGACCAGCGTCAGAGTCTCGAACAGCTCATCCATCGTGCCGTAGCCACCGGGAAAGGCGACAAGAGCACGGGCCCGGTGCAGAAAATGCATCTTTCGAAGCGCAAAATAGTGAAATTGGAAACACAAACCGGGCGTAAGATAGGGGTTGGGGAACTGTTCATGCGGCAGGGAAATGTTGAGACCGACGGACTTGGCCCCGATATCAAAGGCGCCGCGGTTCGCCGCCTCCATCAACCCCGGTCCGCCGCCGGTCATCATGGCGATCGTTCCACCGTCCTGAGCATCCAAAGACCCGCCCACGCAGGCCGCAAACTTTCGCGCCACAGTGTAGTACCGGCTCTTGTCGACGATCCGTTTCGCGACCGCATGGGCCTGCCGGAGCTTTGGGTTGTCCGGATCGTCCGCCAACCGTTTTCGCGCGATTTCGGCGCGGGCTCGGGCGGCTGAGGGTTCCGGGATACGGGTGCTGCCAAATACAACGATGGTGTGGCGAATGTCGTGCCGCTTCAAACCTTGTTCAGCCTTGAGGAAATCCAGTTCAAGACGCACGGCGCGAAGCGAATCCGAGCGCAGAAACGACAAATCCTCATCCGCCTTCTTGTATTCCGGACTTTCCAGAATGGCCTTGATCCTGCCAGCTGCTTCCGGGTCTTCGACAATCGGCTTCGGGGTTTGCCACGGCAAAGGCATCTCTCGTGGCGGCGCACTCGGGAGACGCACGGCATCGTCGGATGGCGGGTCGGCTGCATCTTCGTCCATTGGTCTCTCCCGATCAAAGCCTTTGCCTGTCCGAGTGTTGATGCAGGAGCATGCAAATTCAACATGCGCTATGATGCGCCCCGCGCAGGTCCCGCCCTCAATATATCGCGTATTCGATGCCTATCTTGGGCGGCCCTTCAAGGCGTTGACCCAAATCAATCCGCGTAACCCGGGGATTTGGGCAGGCAATGGCTTCGGAGTCGGGCCGATTCTGTCGTCCACGGCCCTTCCGCCTTCGTGGTTATGTAATCTGTTGACGCGTCCGCCGGGGCCGGCAGAAAATGGCCCCTTATTTGGGCGCCGGACCTAAAATTCCTAAGCAGTATTCTGCCAACGCGAAACCTCTTCAGGTTGCACTGTGCGACCGCCTTCCAATTAAGGCTTTTCGCCCGGGCCGCCTACGATCACGGGCAAACGGCGCCTGATTTTTCAGCGAAATCCCGCGTATAACTTTCGTTATAAACTTCTAAGCAGCGACTTAGGCGGCGCCGTGTAAACCGTAGACCAATAGATCATTTTCGATGTTGGTCCGTAAGTCCGAGCCGTGACCTGCATGTTGCAGGCACCTCATTCACATGGAGTACCCCCCGATGAAAAAAATCATGATCGCCGCCCTGCTTGCCACTGCCGCAGCCCCGGTTTTCGCCGAACCGTCCTGCAATCCCGGCACCGAGCTGAAGCCGATCTGGGAATCGATGAAGGCGTTCGAGGACGAAGGCGGCGAAGTCATCTCTTTCAAGATCAACAGCGGCGGCTGCTACGAGATCTACGGCAAGGTCGACGGCACCAACATGGAAATCTTCTTTGACCCGAACACCGGCGAAGAGCTGGACCGTATCGAAGCCTGATTGAATTGAAGGAGGCGCATCATGACGCTTTATGACACTACACAATCGTCCGAGCGTGTCCGGGTCTGGGACCTTGGGGTGCGCCTCTTTCACTGGTCCCTGGTGACCATGGTCGCGCTGACCTACATCTTTGATGAGCCGCGCAAACTGCATCGCACCATGGGATATGTGGTGATCGGCCTGATCGCCTTTCGCCTTGTCTGGGGGCTGATCGGCACGCGGCACGCCCGTTTTGTCGACTTCATCCCCGGCCCGATGCAGTTGCTCAGCTACCTGCGCGACATGCTGCGAGGCCGCGAGGACCGCTACCTTGGACACAACCCTGCTGGGGCCGCGATGATCCTGGCGTTGCTGACGACCTTGGCGGCCGTCGGTGTGACAGGGTACATGATGGGCATGGACGCATATTTCGGACAGGATTGGGTGGAAGACACCCACAAAACTCTGGTAAACCTGCTTCTGACATTGGTTGTCTGCCACGTTGGCGGGGTCATCTTTTCAAGTTGGCGCCACCGGGAAAACCTCGTGAAGTCAATGATTACCGGAGAAAAAGAGCTGAATGGCGCAGACGAGTATGACGGGTAAAAACAACCGGTCGTTGCGGCAGAAGATGTTTCTGGCCGCAGCGATCCTACAGGTCGGCTGCGGTCTGGTTTTCACATCTGATGTGATCATCGAACTCAATGAATTCACCCGCCACACATGGATCGAACTTCTGGGCGTGGTCGCTTTGGCCATTGGGGCGGCTGTCACACTCAGGCAGTATCGCCAGTTGTTGCGCCGCAATTCCAAGATCGAAAGCGAGCTGGACGCGGCAAGCGGCGCTTTTCAGAAGGTGATCGAAGACCATTTCCGCCAATGGAACCTGACCGAAGCCGAGCGTGACGTGGCGCTTTTGTCGATCAAGGGCATCCCAGTGGCCGATATTGCCGCCATGCGCCAGACCCGCACCGGTACGATCAAGGCGCAATGCACGGCAATCTACCGAAAATCCGGCGTGTCCAGCCGGGCCGAGCTGGTTTCAGTGGTGATCGAAGAGCTGATTGCCGGGCTGGACCTGACCGCGCAACCGGACACACCAAAGGACGACATCCGCTATTCCCGCGCCTCCTGAAGAGCGCCCGGATATCGCGCATTGCCGCAGCGGGCCATGAACAGCCCAGGCAGTTTTCCCCGAGACCCATTGCAGCCCGCGGCTTCGAGTGTAAAACTTAGCCGGCTTGCAATTGTGGCGTCACAGCGCGCTGTAGATTTTACTCTGCCAAGGTTTCCCGCGTGCCCAAACGACTGCGCCCAATTCCGGATCCGCGATGATCAAGATTCTGCATACGGCTGACATTCACCTCGATTCCCCTTTGAAAACACTGGCATTGCGCGACGAGGCACTGCGGGATCGGGTGCAGACAGCCACCAGAACGGCCCTGATCCGCATCGTGGACACCGCCTTGGCCGAGAATGTGGCCGCGCTGCTGATCGCCGGCGATCTGTTCGACGGCGCCGAACGCAGCGCCAAAACGGCCGCCTTTCTGACTGGCCAGCTTGACCGGCTGCGCGCGGCCGATATCCCGGTGTTTTACATCAAGGGCAATCACGACGCCGAAAACCCGATTACCGGAGAGGTCAGCCTCCCGGACAACGTTCATATCTTCGACGGGCGCGGCGGCAAAGTGCAGATCGAAGGGGCCGACATCTGGATACATGGCGTCAGCTTCAATTCCCGCCATGCGCCCGAAAGCCTGCTGGGCAAATTCACGGCCCCCGTCCCCGGCGCCGTGAACATCGCCATGCTGCACAGCTCGCTCGCCGGGGCGCAGGGGCATGACACCTATGCCCCCTGTTCAGTGGCGGAGCTATCGACCATGGGCTTTGACTACTGGGCGCTTGGCCATATCCATAAACGGCAGATCCATTCCGAAGCCCCGTGGATCGTCATGCCCGGCATCCCGCAGGGCCGCGACATCGGCGAGGCCGGACCAAAAACCGCCACCATGTTGCGGATCGAAGATCAGCGGATCTCGATTTACGAAGTGCCAACTTCGGCCGCTGAATTCCTTGATCTGCGTTTCGACGTCACGGCTTTGGATCACGATGATGATCTGCGGGCGAAACTGCGCGCCACCCTGCGCGATCTGGCATCGGAATTGAGCTCGGACACCGGCCTGCTGCGCCTTACGCTGACAGGCGCCAACGCGCGAACCTGGCAGATCCTGCGCGATCAGGACATGTGGGAAGAAACTGCGAACCAAATGGCCCGCGAAACCGGCACGCTCTGGCTCGAAAAGCTGCGTTTTGATCTGACGCCGCCCACAAGCGCGCCCAACGCCGCCTCGGCGCTGGACGAACTGGCGCGTCTGATGGCGGACATTCAGGAGGAACCCGGGTTTGCAGCCTCACTGACTTCCAGTCTTGACGCCCTTCTTTCAGAACTGCCGACACACCGCCGCGCGCAACTGGTTCCCGACGAAGCCGCCTCCACCGCTTTGCGCCGCGACCTCGCGAGCGCCGGCGCCGCCCAGCTTTTGGCCGCCATGAAGGGGGCGTCGGAATGATCCGGCTGCGGCGGTTTTCGCTCGACCTCTTTGGGCACTTTTCCGGCAAAGGCTTTGACTTTGGCGAAACGCGCGACGATCAGCCTGATTTCCACGTCGTCTATGGCCCAAACGAGGCGGGAAAAACCACGACGATGGAGGGCCTGCTGCGGCTGCTTTATGGCTTTCCGCACCGCGATCCTTACGACTTTCTGCACCAGCGCAAGAACCTCAAAGTCTCGGGGGTGCTTGAGATTGATGGCCAGCCGCACGCCCTGACACGCCTGCCCACGCGCACCGGATCGCTTTTGGATGGCAATGGCACCGCTCTGCCCGAAGCGATCTTGCAGGCCCATCTGGGCGGGCTGTCGGAACCGGACTATCGCCAGCTTCTGTGTCTTGATGACGAAACAATTGAGCGCGGCGGCGAAGAAATTGCCAGCAGCAAGGGCGACATCGGACGTCTGCTGTTTTCAGCGGCCGCCGGGGTAAGCGATTTGACCGAGGTTCTGGATCAGTTGCGCGCCAAGGCCGACAGCCTCTATCGCAAGCGCGCCAGCACCACCGAAATGGCGCGACTCAAAAAAGAGCTTGCCGAGGTCGAAAAACACATCAAGGAACAGGACATCCCGGCCAGCGCCTACCGCAAACTGAAACACGTGCTGGAAACGGCGCAGGCTGACGAAGCTTCGGTTCGGGCGGAAAGGGCGGCGCTGCATCTGCAAAAAGCCGAGATCGACAGCCTGCAATCGGCCCTGCCCAAACTGGCTGCGATTGATGATCTCGACCGCGGCTTGGCGCCGTTTGCCGATTATCCCAAACGGCTGGATTTCAATCCCGAGGATCTGGTCGGCCTGCTGTCACGTCAAACTCAGTTGCACGCAGATGAAACACGGCTTGAGGATGAGATTGTCCGCCTTGAAGGCCAGTTGACCCAGATAAACCGGCACCCGGATTACCTGCCGATTCTGGATGACCTTGACCGCCTTGATGAGTTGAAAAGCCGCTATGCCACCGCCGAACTTGACCTTGGCAAACGCCGCAAAACGCTGCTGGACATACAGGACGACATGACGCGCGCGGCAGCCGATCTTGAGGTGCCCGAGGGCACAGATCTGCACACACTGGTTCTGTCACAGGCTCAGATCGGGCAACTCGAAAGCGCGCGCGACGAGTTGCGCACAGCGACCCGCGAGGCCAGCAGTCAGGAACTTGAGCTGCTGGCTGCAACAACCCGCCTGAAAGAAGCCGAGGCGCAGCTTTCACGGATCGAAGCGCCCAAGGCCCTCATCGGCCCGATCTTGCAGCGCTTTTCGGTGGACGACCTGGCGCCCCGCTTCGCTTCGGCAAGTCAGGCGATCAAAGGCGCCTCAGATCGCCTGTCCAACGCACTGGCTGAACTGAACCTGAAGGGTCAGGTGTTTGACGCGCCTCCAACGCCCACTTTTTCTGCGGACGAGGCTGACGATCTTGCCGAACGGCACAGGGCCGCGCGCGACCGGCTTGAACAGGCAAAGGAAGAACAGGACTCGCGCCTGCTAAAGATTGAAATCCTGATGCAAAAGATCGCGCATCTGAAAGAAGCGACCGGCCTGATCGACGACGATCAAAGCAAGGCCGAAATGGCTGAGCGTGATCTGCTTTGGGAGCATCACAAGGCCAGCTTGTCCGCATCGACCGCTGCCGATTTCGAACAGGCGATGCACACCGTTGACGGAACCGCCGCCGCGCGGCTTACGCAGGCCAGAGAGCTTGGGCAATTGCGCCACGAAGAACAAGCCTTGGTCGAACTGCAAACCCAGCTGACGTTTGACGCTCGAACGATCACCGATCTGCGTCAAGAGATCGCCAATATCGAAGGTACCGTCAGCGATCAGGCTAAAGCTGCTGGCCTGATGGCCGAAATCACGCCCGCCAGCTTTGCCACATGGGTCCAACGCTGCGATGTGGCCTCGCAGGCCAGCCTGACACTGGAACGGGCCAAACAGGAGCACGGCAAGATTCTGGACGCCGCGAGCCGGCTGATTGACGAGTTGCGCAGCCAGCTTGCGCTGGACACGGACGATTTCGAAACCGTCGTGACGCAAGCGCGCAAACGCGAGGCCGACGAGCGGGCAACTGCGGACACGTTCAAAGCGGCCCTGAAGTCCAGAGACGACCAACAGACCGAAGTTGAGCGGCGCGAAGAACGGCTGCTTGCCCTACAGAAAACCGCACAGTCCCGCCGCGAGCACTGGGAAACGCTGGTAGCCGACCTGTTTTCCGAGGCCCTTGATCCGGACATGGTGTTGCTATCGCTTGACCCGCTCAGAATCCTCCGGGAACTGGATGTTCGCCGGCTCAGCGCCGAACGACAGGTCAACGCAATGGCGGACGATCAAGAGGATTTTGGAAGGCAAGTTGCCGCGCTGGCCAAGACCTACAACGCCGAAACCAAACCCGCCCCGCTGGAAACCTTCAAATCCCTGAGCGATCTTGGAAAGGCCGCGCAAGAGGCCGAAACCCAGTTCGAAACCTTGTCGGCTGCCCTGTCTGTGGCCCGCGATAATTTGAAAACCGCGCAGGGCGCTTTGAAAGAAATTGAGCTGCGCGTCTCGAATCTGGCCGCAGTGTTTCCGGCCAATGTTCCTACGCAAACGCTGGTCGAGTTGCGCAGTGCCGTGCGCGATGCTCAGGACGTGATCGAAAAACGCACCCAACGGGCGCAGCTTGGCACCGCAGTCTGCACCGACCTGAACGTGCCGGATCTGGACGAGGCCCGCGCGCGGTTAAGCGGCGCAGCGGCTTCTGATCTGGCGGCGCAGGCCATGACATTGCAGGACGATCTGGACACCGTCGAGAAACGCCTCGAGACCGCCATCGAAGAACGCACATCGGCTCAAAAGGACCTGAACGCCGTGACCGCTGATGCGGATGTCGCCGCCCTGACGGAACGCAGGGCAACGCTGGAGGCGCAGATCGAAGACACGGCGCTGCGCTACCTTCAGACGGATTTTGGGCTTCGCCTGGCCGAAGAAGCGATCCGCCGCTATCGCGACAGCCATCGCAGCAACATGATGGAGGCCACCGAAAAGGCCTTTGCCGAACTGACAAACGGCGCCTACACGCGGCTGACCACCCAACAGTCAGATGTCCTTGTGGCGCTGGATGCGGCGGGCATGGCCAAGCAGGCCCAAGACATGTCAAAGGGCACCCGTTTCCAACTGTATCTGGCCCTTCGCGCCGCCGCTTACGAGCAATTGGCCGGTCAGGGCGTTTGCCTGCCGTTCTTTTGCGACGACATCTTTGAGACTTTCGATGAAGATCGCACAAGGTCCGCCTGCCGGGTTCTTGAACGGATCGGGAAAACCGGGCAGGCGATTTATCTGACACACCATCGACATGTGGTCGAGATCGCACAAGAGGTCTGCCCCAACGGCGTTATGGTGCACGAAATATGAGACCCGTTCACTGGCCTCCAATCAACGCCATGGCCACTTGAGGCATCCGATGGACAACCCCATTCCCAATGTTCGATCTGATATCCCGGTTGTGCAGAATCTGGTGGTTCTGGCCCTGTTCTGGGTGATGGCCGACCTTGCCTATTACTTTGCGCTGCCCGCACTGGGCTACGGTGCCGATTACAACGATTACCCCGTCGAGATCAGCATCTTTTACCTGTTCTGGGTTGGGCTGGCCGGCATCTATTTCTGGCCGCTTTATGCGCGCTGGCCTGAATTTGCGCGTTGGCCGACGCTCTCTGATCGGCGCATAGCGACTGCGCTCTGGACCATCATGTTTGCGGCGGCGATCATTTACATCCGCACTGTCATTCCGAACATGTCCCCCAGCACTTGGCCCGAAGGAAATATCGCCGACGCCCCTGACATCATTGTCGCCACAGCTGACTATTTTCTGCCCAAGTCTATCGAGATTCTGTTCCAGCAACTGTTGGTCCTGGCGTTGGTTCTGACCCTTTCAGCCGCGGGACGACCCTTGTTGCAAGTGGTCATCACCTGCTCTGCCCTGTTTGGGGTCATGCATCTTCTGATGATCCTTGGCGGCACGCCCCTGCGCGGGGTTCTGGTTTTTTCGATTTCGGCGACTGTCTTTGGCGCGCTCATGCCCATGCTGATCCTGCGCGTCCGCTATGGCCTGGCCCTGTCGGTCGTCATGCACTGGAGCTTTTATGCCGTGATCGTGCAAATCGCTCGCACCGCACCGCATCCCGGACTGAATTGACGCGCCACGCAGGCAAGGACATGCCAGCGTGAAAATGGGGCTGAGACAAGCACCGCGCTGCGCGATAGCATAGACCCAAGGTGATTTGTTTGGATGAGGCCCCCATGACGTTGCGCGCCCTTTTGCTTGTGTTGCTTGTTTGCTTGCCGGGACTGAGTTTCGCGCAGGATCGCGGCGCAGTGGAGCGGCAATTTCGGAGCTGGCTGGAACAAGTCGTCTGGCCGCGCGCCAAATCCAAAGGAGTCACCCGCCGCGTCTTTGACGGAGCCTTCAAGGGCGTCACACTGAATTGGGATCTGCCAGATCTTGTGCCCCCCGGCTCCAAACCAACCACGCCGCGCCGTCAGCGACAGGCCGAGTTCGGCTCGCCCGGGAAATATTTCAACCGCGGCTCGATCGACGGGGCCACTCGGGTCGGGCGCCAAATGGCCAAACGCCATGCCAGCGCGCTGGCCGCAACCGAAAAGGCGACCGGTGTTCCCGGGCGCATCATTCTGGGCATTTGGGGGCGCGAAAGCGGCTATGGTCAGGTACCGATCCGCAACAATGTCTTCGAAGTGCTTGGCACCAAGGGGTTCATGAGCACCCGCGCGCCCTATTTCACCGATGAACTGATCGCCGTGCTGCAAATCGCGCAGGCGGGCCATGCGCCGGAAAGCGCCATGAAAAGCAGCTGGGCCGGCGCCTTGGGGCAACCGCAGTTCATGCCGTCGAATTTCCTGAAATACGCCCGTGACGGCAACGGTGACGGCCATGCGGATATCTGGCGCTCGGAGGCGGACACAATTGCCTCGATCGGCAATTATCTGGCAAAACACGGCTGGCAAAACGGGCGCGATTGGGGGTTCGAAATTGTGGTGCCCGCCTCTGTGTCCTGCACCCTTGAAGGGCCGGATCAGGGCAAGCGGATCAGCGATTGGCAGGCCATGGGGATCAACCGCATCAGCGGCAAACCCTTCCCTGCCCACGAGTTGCCGGGTCAGGGTTTTTTGCTGATGCCCGCCGGGCGCCACGGACCAGCCTTTGTTGTCACGCCAAATTTCTACGTGCTGAAAGATTATAACATGAGCGATCTATATGCGCTTTTCGTGGGGCACGTCGGGGACCGAATTCAATACGGCATTGGCGATTTTCAGGCCAATTGGGGCAAGGTCGGCGGGCTTTTGCGGTCAGACGTGGCTGTGATGCAGCGCGCGCTTGAAAGGATGGGCCATGATGTGGGCGGTGCTGACGGATTGCCGGGCTTCAAGACCCGGCGCTCGATCGGCCGCTGGCAAGAGGCCAACGGTCGCGCCGCCACCTGCTTTCCCGAGGCCGGTATGAAAACGGTTCTTCGCTAAGCATTCAAAGCAGCTCGCGTTCTTCCAGCACCTTACGCGCCACGCGAAAGCATTCCAGCGCCTGTGGAACACCGCAGTAAATCCCTACGGCATGAATGATCGCGCGAATTTCCTCTTTGCTGACGCCATTGTTCAGTGCGCCTTTGCAGTGCAGTTCCCATTCGTGCATTTTACCAAGCGCACCGATCATCGACAGGTTCATCATCGAACGGGTCTTGGCATCAATCGCCTCATCGCCCCAGCCAAACCCCCAGCACCATGCGGTCATCGCCTCCTGAAATGGGCGGGTAAAATCATCTGCAGCAGCAAGGTTCTTTTCCACATAGTCCGCCCCCAAGGTGGACTTGCGCTGTTCCAATCCCTTCAGAAAAAGGTCTTCGTCAAACGTGGTCATGTCTGCCCTCCGGTCATGGCGGCGAAAACGCACCGCGTCGGGCATTCTTGATACGCGCCACGGCGCCGCGCAATCACAAAAACCGAGCCGCGCCCGAGGCCGCCGCCCGTAAGCGCAATCGCTGCGCAAACCGGGCGGCGGCAAATTGGCGGGCTAGAAGTCGTTCCAAAGTGCGTCACCACCTCCGGCGACTTTCAGCGGCCGCACCTCTGGCGGTGCGACATCCCACCCATCAGCTTTTACAGCAACCTCCGGCGCCGGTTCCGTGACCTCTGCAAAAGTGGACACCAAAGGCGCAGGCGCGACCGAGCCATCCGTTTTGAACTGCCCGACGATACCCGACAGCTTGGCCGCATTGCCCTGCAATACCCGGCTGGCGGCCGTAGTTTCCTGCACCATCGCCGCGTTTTGCTGGGTCACGCGATCAAGTTGCGCCATTCCAGTGTTGATCTGATCCAAGCCAGTTGATTGCTCAACCGCGACCTGGGCAATCTCGGTCACCAGTTTCGAGATTTGCCCGATCCGATCCAGAATGGCATGCAGCGCAGTTCCCGCCTTGCCGACCAAATCGACCCCGCGCTCCACCTGGAAAGAACTCTTTTCAATCAGGGATTTGATCTCCATCGCGGAATCCGACGATCTTTGCGCCAGCGCCCGCACTTCCGAGGCGACAACAGCAAACCCTTTGCCAGCGTCCCCCGCGCGCGCGGCTTCAACCCCCGCGTTCAAGGCCAGCAGGTTGGTCTGGAAGGCAATGTCGTCAATGACGTTGACGATCTTGGAAATCTCGCTGGAGCTGCCCTCAATCTCGGTCATGGCTTCGACGGCGTTCTTCACAACGCCTTCGCTTGTCTCGGCCTCTTCCTTGGCTTCTTGCACGGTCGTTTCGACATTTCGCGCCCCATCGGCCGCCGTCCGGACACTAGAGGTCAATTCATCCAATGCGGCTGCGGTTTCTTCCAGAGTCGCCGCCTGATTTTCTGTCCTCTGGGACAGATCTTCGGCCGCTTGGCTGATTCCATTGGACCCGTCCGTGATGCTGGAAGTCGCCTGAACAAGTTCAGCCATCGTCGCCGTCAGTGTTTCCAGCGTTGCGTTGAAATCATCGCGCAGCATGGCATAACCTTCGCTCATCTCTGCGTTGATATTTGCCGTCAGATCGCCCTGAGACAATTTCGCGAGTCCCTGACCAAGCGCGGAGACAGCTTTTTCCTGCTCGGCCATACGGGCGCTTCGCTCGGCCTCCACTGTCTTCGAGATTTCCTCTTTCTCGACAAGCCCATCCCGGAAAATAGCCAACGATGTTGCAATGCGGAAAATCTCATCACTTGCGCCGTTAAAGCCTGTGACCGGGCGCAAATCGCCTTTGGCCAAACGCTCCGTAGTGGCGCTGACGGCGCGCAGCGGGTTCAGAATAAAGACTTTGGTCAGCAGCAGAGCGATCAAAAAGACGCCGCCAGTTGCCATCAAGAGAATTTGCATCTGTTGTGCGGAGTCAAACACTTTGGCAGCAATTGATCGCGCCATTGACCCAATTTCCGCCCGGTTGTCTGCCCCTAGGGACCCAGCGTTTTCTGCGATCGCGAGAACGGCATCGGCGGTTTTCCTGGATGCCTCCGAAGCAGCGGAATTGGCCTGCAACGATGCGATCTTAAAGGAGGGCAGACCTGCCTCGGGATCGGCAAGCGCAATCATGTCAGTCAATGTCTGAGACAAGGCGCCATCATCGAAACCAAGATAGGCCCCCATTGCTTCGGCCGATTTCGACAGCGGAACAGCGGCTGTTTTGGTTTCGTCGATGCCCGTGGCAACGACAACTTCCAGTGCAGCAACCTGAAAATTACTGATCCAACTGTTGATCTCAAGCAGGGTGTTGAGGAAGCCAACCTCGTTGTCCATCAGATTCTGGATCGCCTGACCGTTGTCCGTACTGGCCTCATCTGCGGCAATGGTCAGAGTAAACACCATGTCGTCAACTGCCGAGGCCAAGACCATGTCCGCGCCCAAACGTGCTTTCAACACCCCTTGGCGGGTGCCATCCGATTGAATGCGACCAAGGCTGAGCGCATCGGAAAAGACCACAGCGGCGCGCTTTATAGGCGCAACATCAATGACAATTTGGTCACTGGTTTCCAGCGCTCCGACGATCTCGGTCAAATGCCCCTCCGAGGCTTTGGCGAGGTCCGTAAGAATTGACAACATCGAGGGGTCGCTTGTCGTTCCGATGGCCATAGTCAGCCCAGAAAGCAGGTTGATCTCGGAGCGGGCTTCGAGCAGCAGTTGCAGCGAGGCGAATTGTTGCTCGACCAATGTGGTCAGCGTGCCGTCAATTCTCGAAATCGTATCTTCCCCACCGATCACAAGGTTGAAATATGCGGTATCGGCCTTCTCGATCAGCGTCTCTTGAAGACGCCCGCTCAGTTCTTGAAGCTGATTGGTTTGCTCTTTGATCCAAGCCGCGTTTTTGAACGCACTGTTGCGGGCCGCGACCAGCTCGGCCAGTGTCTCTGAAACATGCGCGGCGTTGGCCCGAAATTCGCCCCGGCTGCGTTCAGGAAGCTGGCTGGCAAGCTCGCTCAACCGCGCCGTGGATTGGTCGACCATTCCCTTGCTGACAGCCAAGGCCTCGGCGTTTTCGGCCAGCAAGGCCGATGTCATCGCGTCCTTGGTCCCGTTGGCGGCCTGGATCAAATCGCTGCTGATTTCCAGTTGCGGCAGCTTGTCCTGTGTCAGGTTCTCCATTTCCCGTTCGACACCCTGAAAAACCATGGTGACCATGATGCCGCCGAACGCCGACATTGCGCCCATGGCCATGAGGATCAAAGTGATTTTCGCGCCAATGCTGGAAAACGGGTAGCGTTGGCGCTTTGGTTGAGTGGATTTTTCTACCGGCATTTGAACACCCAGACTGCTCTTTCATGGATAAGTGGAGGCAGCCCGCACAGCGGACTGACCGTAGGCCCTGCAATGGAGCCATTCAACTTCTCAGGATTCCCCACCAGGCGTGACAGGTTGGAATGTTCCATCCTTGGTGATGCGGGTAAGAAAGACATCATCCATGCCCTGATTGTCACCGGGCCCAAAGCTCATGCTGACGCCGCCAAAATCCACCTCGCGCAGACTGGCCAATGCGGCAAGGAAACTGTCACGCGTCAGTGCTTGCCCCGCGTCCTCAAGCGCCTTGATTGCCAAACGACCGGTCAAGTACCCTTCAAGGGTGACAAATCCGAAATCTGCATTTGCATCGACGGCTTTCAGCGCGGCCTGATATTGCGCGACAACGGGGCGCGCGGCATCCCATGGGAAGGGAACAACCTGACTTATGATGACACCCTCGCCGGCATCCCCCAGTTCATGCGCGAGCGCGTCCGAACCGACGAACGAGATGTTCACAAAGGTCGGGTTGAACTTAAGCTTGCGCGACAGCTTGATGAATTCGGCCACCGGTTTGTAGGCCCCAACCATGACCACGGCGTCAGGCTCGGCCTTCCGAATGCCCAGAAGCGCCTTTTTCACGGCAATCGTGTTGCGGGTATAGGTGCCTTCAGCGGAAAGGGTCATACCGCGTTTTTCCAAAGCCGCCGTGACGCCCGCCAAACCGACTCGCCCAAAGCCATCGTCCTGATAAAGCAATGCAATCGACTTCATACCCAGATCATCCACCAGATAGGCAATCCAGGCTTCGGTTTCGGCAAAATAGGTGGCACGGACGTTAAAGATATTGCCGTGGCTGGCGTCCCGAAGGAACCCGGCGCCGGTAAACGGGCCGACAAAAGGCACATGCGCTTCGGTAGCCACCGGCTGGGTTGCCGCCGCGGTTGGCGTGCCAACGGCACCAATGAGACCCAGATGGGCATCCTTTGCGATGACGTTTTTGACATGCGCGACGGAACGGTCAGGTTCATAGCCGTCGTCGAAACTGTCCAGAACGATCTGGCGACCATGCACACCGCCATTGGCGTTCACTTCTTCGAAGGCCGCCAAAAGACCAAGCCGCATCCCTTGACCAAGCGCCCCTGCCGGGCCTTCCAGTGCGGCTACCTGCGCAAAGGTAACCTGAGAGTCCGTAACCCCCTGACCTGCGGATAGGGCGGCGGGCAGAAACGCCATCGCGGCGACCGCCAGAATATTCGTGCCAAACTTCATTCATGCTCTCCATTTACGTCGGATGTTCCGACAAACTGGAGCGCGCCGGTAAACAAGGGGTGTTTCGCCAAACCCCAAATATCGAAGAATCTATTAAACCCCTCCCGGAACCCGCGCCGCCGCCGCTGTTTTTCGCGGCTTCGGGATGACATGCGGCAGGTCGGGGGCTAGGTATCGCAGGACAACGATCAAAGGTATCTTCGTGTCCGAGCCCAGTCCAAATGCGCAGCGCGTCATCATCGTCAGCCATGGTCAGCCTTCCGAGCCAGACATCGGCGAAGTGGAAATCCGGGCGCTGGCCGAGGCGATCGAGCAGGCCTTGCCTGACTGGGACGTGCGCGGCGCGACGTTGGCCGCCCAAGGAGCATTGGAGGCTGCCTTGGCGGGCTCGGAGGGTGCCTTGGTCTATCCCTTCTTCATGGCCGATGGCTGGTTCACCCGTCAGGTGCTGCCGAAACGGCTGACGGACCATGCGGCCCTGCAATTGCCCCCCTTCGGCTTGGACCCCGACCTGCCAGAGTTTACCGGTGCATGGCTCCGCCGGGTGTTGAACGACCAAGGCTGGCAGGCCGAGGAAACCACCTTGTTTCTGGCCGCGCATGGGTCTGGCAAAAGCACAAAACCCGCCGCGGTGACGCGCGCGTTTGCCGAAGCTTTGGGAAAACACATGGCATTCAAGGAAATTCGCTGCGGGTTCGTCGAAGAGCCGCCTTTTCTGGCGCAAGCCGCACAAAATTTGGGCGAGCAGGCGATTTGCCTGCCGTTCTTTGCCTTCAAACGCGGCCATGTACTGGAAGACTTGCCGCAGGCACTGGACGAAGTCGGTTTTGCCGGTGTTCGGCTGGAGCCGTTTGGCTGCCAGCCCGAACTGCCCGCCTTCATCGCCAAACGGCTAAAGCTGTCTTAGTCCAACCGCCGCCCCGGCGCCAACAGCGCCCGGTCCTGGACAACTTCTATCAGGTTGACGCCGCCTCGCGCACGCGCGTCGGCAAGAGCGGTTTTAAAGCTGCCCAGATCCTCGGCCCGGGCGGCCCCTGCCCCAAAGGATTTGGCGAAGGCGACAAAATCCGGGTTGATCATCTCGGTTCCCGACACCCGCCCCGGGAATTCGCGTTCCTGATGCACCCGGATCGTGCCATAACGAGCATTGTTCACCACGATCACCGTCAGGCGCAGATCATGATGCACCGCGGTGGCAAGCTCCTGACAGGTCATCATGAAACAGCCGTCTCCCGCCAGAGCGTATACCTCGCGGTCGGGCGTCGCGACAGCGGCACCGATGGCGGCAGGCAAGCCATAGCCCATCGACCCGGAGGTCGGCGCCAACTGGCCGCCAGGGTGGCGATAGCGGTGGAACCGGTGCAGCCAAGCGGCATAATTGCCCGCCCCATTGGTCATGATCGCATCATCCGGCACGGTTTCGGACAAATGTTTGTAGATCGGCGCCAGCATGTCATTGTTGACCGACGAAACCGCGTTGAAGGCCTCGTATGAGCCGCGCAACGACGCGCGGCGATCGGCAAAGCGCTCTGGCGCGATCGGCGCCCAATCTGCCACCGCTTTGCAAAAGCTCTCAGTATCCGCGATCAGTGTAATCTCGGGCTCATAAACGCGGCCCGGTTCCTCGGGTGCAGGGAACACGTGGGCAAGGCTCTGTTTGGGAACGGGCGGTTCGGGGTTGGTGTAGCCCAGCGTCGTCATTTCACCCAGACGCGGGCCGATGGCGATAAGCAGGTCGGTGTCCTCAAGCGCCTCGGCAAGGTAGGGGGTTTTGCCAACGGCAAAGTGACCGACATAATTGGGGTGGTTGTTGTTCATCAGGGCCTGGCAGCGCAGGCTGACCGAGATCGGAAGCCCCTGAACCTCGGCAAATCGCTGGAGCGCTGCAATCCCTTCCGCGGTCCAGTTGCCGCCGCCGGCCATGACCAAAGGCCGCTCGGCCTTGGCGATCGCGCCCCTCAGCGCCTCAAGCGCATCCGGCGCCGGTTGATAGCGCGGCGCGACAACGCGGCGCGGCGCGGGAGGCACCTCAACCATGTCGTAGAGCATGTCCTCGGGCAAAGCGATGACCACCGGGCCGGGGCGCCCGGACATGGCGACACGGTAGGCCCGGCTGATGTATTCCTGCATCCGCGAGGCATCGTCAATCTGGGTAACCCATTTTGCCATTTGGCCAAACATCCGGCGATAGTCGATCTCCTGAAAGGCTTCGCGTTCGATCATGTCGCGGGCAACCTGCCCGATGAACAGGATCATCGGCGTCGAATCCTGATAGGCCACATGCACCCCGGCGCTGGCATTCGTCGCGCCCGGGCCGCGCGTCACCATGCAGATGCCGGGCCGTCCGGTCATGCGGGCATGGGCATCGGCGGCCATCGCCGCACCGCCCTCTTGCCGGCAAGTGACAAAGCTGATCCCGTCCCGGCCGTGCAACGCATCCAGAACCGGCAGATAGCTTTCACCCGGCACGCCAAAGATATGGCTCGTGCCCTGAGCTTGCAGCAGATCGACAAGATGGTCGGCGGCGCGGCGCATTGTTTCAGGCATGGAATCCTCGTTCAAATTTGCATGACAACATGGGTACGGCGAAAGCGATGCGGCGTCCAGCAGCCCCCTAGCGCCGCACCAAAGCCGAGGTCCATTCATCCAGAAACCTGGCCTTTTTCAGCGGATCCACGTAAATCAACAGCCCGGGATCCAGCCGGATCGGGCGCAGATGCGACGCCGCCGCCAAAGCGGCCTCATCGATGCGGGAAAAGCCGGTCCTTTCGGCGATCAACGCCTGCCCGGTGTCAGAGATCAGGAAATCCAGAAAGCCGCGCCCCAGATCCGGACGCGGCGCGGTGACCGGCACAAAGGCGGTACGAAGCAATACCTGCGTAAAATCGCGCAATTCGACCATCTCGCCGTCGGGCCAGGTCTTGAGCCGATCCGCGAGGTAAGAGCCCAGAACGTTGTAGGCCATGATCAATTTGCCCGATTGCAGATCATCCAGCATGGCCCCGGTCGAACTGTAAAGCCGGGGCGACAGACCGCCCATGACCTCGGACATGCGCCAAAAGGTGTCCGACTGGCGCGCATCCTGCGAGGCAAACAGATACCCGGCCCCGGATTTGGCCGGGTCATAGGTGCCGATCCTGCCGTCGAAGACTTCGGGGTAATCGCGCATCAGGCGGATCAATTCCTGCCGAGTGCGCGGAGTGGCCACGCCCCCCAGCGCCTTGCGCGACAGGGCCATGACCACCGGCTCTTGGGTAAACCCGAACAGCTGGTCACGCCAATGCGCCCAAGCGGGCAGGCGGCGTGTCGCGTCAGACTCGTGAGGCAGGGCCAAGCCGTCATTGGCCAGTTTCATCTGCAGGTCCATCGCCGAGGAAATGACAAGATCGAATGTTGCCTGTTCATCCGCGATGGCATGGAACAGTTCTTGCGTATTGGTGACGACGTAGAACACCGAAACGCCCGGGTTGCGCGCCTGATACGCCTCGATCAGGGGGGCAAACACCTGCGTGTCAGTCGAGGACAGAATACGCAGGTCTCTACCCTCTTCGTTTCCGGGAAAACGCCGCTGCTCCTCCACCTCGAAGGCCTGCGCGGTCAGGGCGTACAGCATCAGGCCAATGGCAATGAGAAACACGCGCATGCGCCGCCTCCTTCACGATCCGTCAAGTCCAAGGTGCCGCCATAGGCCTGTGCCACCTCCGAGACAATCGACAGCCCCAGCCCGGATCCGATCACGTCCCGCACGTTGCCACCTCGTTCAAACCGTTTGCCCAAGGCACCAAGTTCAAGCCCGCCAAGCCCACGCCCCCGGTCCATAACCTCGATCCGCGCTTGGCCATCCAGAGCATTCAGGCGGATGTCCACTTTGCCCAGTTCGTCCGAGTATTTGATGGCATTGTCGATCAGGTTGCGGATCACCGTTTCAATCAAAAGCCTGTCGGCGGCAATGGTCACCGGGCCGGACGGGCGGTGATAGCTCAAGTCGATGTCACGCAACTCGGCCGAGGGGCGAAAGGCCTCGACGATGTCGGCGATCAATTGATCCAACGCGATTTCTTCGTCGCTGCGTTGGTCGGTGCGATAGATCACGGCGGCATGATCCAAAAGTTGACTGGCCGACCGCGCGGTATTGTCTGCAAGGCGGATGATCTTGCGCAGTTGCTCTTTGGTCTCGTCATTTTCAGTCTGGCGCAGGGCAATTTCGGACTGCGCGCGCAGGGTGGCCAAAGGGGTCCGGATGTAATGGGCGGCCTCGGCGATAAAGGTCTCGGTCCGGGAAAGCGCGCCAGATAGACGACCGATAAAGCCGTTCAACGCAGAAACCAACGGACCCAACTCCTCGGGCACCTGGCGTTTTACCGGGCGCAGGTCTTGCGGGCCGCGCCGTGTCACCGCGCCCGCCAGATCGTTGACCGGTTGCAGAACGGACCGCGCCATCGCCACTGCCATCAAGGCCGCCAGCGCGAAAAAGCCCACCCCCAGTATCAACGCCCGATTGGTCAAACCCGCCACAATGCTTTCCTGAACCGAGCGCGTCTGCGCTACGACAATCAGCACCGGCACGGGTTTGGAGGCCACCAGAACCGACCGGCTGACCGCCGCCACGCGCACCGCGTATCCCAGATGCCGCGCGTCATAGAACTCTGGGTCCAGCCCCGAAGGGATCGCCTGCGGCAAAGGCAGATCGGCGTATCCGGTCGCCAGCTCTCCGTTCACTTCGATTCGGTAAAAGATGCGGTCATTTCCCAAGGCCCCCAGCATGGAAAAGGCAGAATAGGGGATGTCGATGTCGATGCCGTCTTCGCCGCCGCGCAGTTCTTCGGCGATGGCAAGGGTCGCGGCGCCAAGAATACGGTCCTGGGTCTGTTCGACAGCGGCATCAGCCACGGTACGGATAGAATAGAACAGCAGAGCGGCCAGCAAAGCTGCCACCACCAAGAGTTGCCATGTCAGACGCCGCCGGATGGAAAAGCTGTGATGGCTGCGCGTCATCCGCATGTCAGCCTGTAACCGACACCGCGCACCGTTTCGATCCGGGCCTTGCTGCCGTCCAACTTTTTGCGAACGCGGCCGACATAGACCTCGATCGCGTTGTCGCTGACGGATTCGCTGACCGAAAACAGCCGGTCATAAAGCTGGGACTTGGAAAAGATCCGGTCCGGCGCCGAGATCAGGATTTCAAACAGCCGCAATTCGCGATTGCGCAACTCGCGCGTTTCGCCATTGAAGCTGATCGAGGCCTGAAGCGGGTTAAAGGTCAGGTCGGCAAAGCTTTGGGTATTCTCGGCCTGCCCGCTTTGACGGCGGAGCACCGCGCGGACCCGCGCCGAAAGTTCAAGGAAATCGAATGGTTTGGTGATGTAATCGTCGGCACCGCTGTCCAGCATCGCCACCCGGTCGGATACCGCCGAGCGGGCGGTCATCACGATGACCGGGGTGCCGCGTTGCGCCCGCCGGTGCGCCGCCAGAAATTCGCGACCGTCACCATCGGGCAGCATGATGTCGAGCAAAATCAGGTCATACTCGGCCACCGCCAAATGATCCTCGGCCTCGGCCAGCGTGCCAGCCCAATCGACCGCATGGCCGTCCATCGACAGGCGCGTTTGCACCGTTTCGGCCAGATCGGCGCTGTCCTCCACCAGCAAAAAACGCATTTCCACCCCTTTTCCGCTGTCAGTGACAGGTTGCTGTCAGGTTGTCCCTCAAATCTGCGCGATGCAAGGCGTCCGAACGACTGGGCGCCCGCGAATTTTGGGAGGACTATCATGAAAACCACTGTGAAGGCGCTTGTTGCAAGCGTCGCATTTACCCTTGTCGGCACCGCGTCTTTCGCGACCGAATGCATCGCCCCCGCGAACCCGGGCGGTGGTTGGGACTTTACCTGCCGCCAGATCGGCAAGATCCTGTACGACATCGGTCAGGTCGACGCCCCTGTGCAGGTCACCAACATGGCTGGCGGCGGCGGCGGTCTGGCTTATAGCCACGTCGTCAACGAACGCGCGGACGATGCAGACCTGATCGTTGCGGCTTCTTCGGCCACGACCACGCGTCTGGCACAGAACGCCTTTGCTGGCATGACCGCGGATCAGGTCCGCTTTGTCGGTGCCATCGGTGCCGATCCCGGCGTGATCGTCGTTGCCGCTGACAGCCCCTTCCAGTCGCTGAACGACATGGTCGAAGCGATCAAGGCCGACCCCGGTTCCGTCGCCTTTGCAGGCGGTTCGGCAGCTGGCGGCTTTGATCACCTCAAGGTTCTGCAAGTGCTGAAAGCCGCTGGCTTCGACGACATCACCAAGGTCAAGTACATCGGTGTTGACGGCGGCGCGGACGCGATCACCCAGACCGTTGGCGGCTTTACCCAAGGCATGACCGGCGACATGTCCGAGGTTGTCGGTTTTATCAAGTCCGGCGAAGTGCGGGCGCTTGCCGTCCTCACCGAAGAGCGCGTTCCGGGCTTTGACGACATCCCCACCGCCATGGAGCAGGGCATCGACGTGGTCGCGGTGAACTGGCGTGGCCTTTACGTGCCGAAGAACATCAGCGATGCTGACTTCGAGGCATGGGGCGCCAAGCTGAAGGCGGTTGCTGACAGTGACGAATGGAAAGCTGCGATGGAGGCCAATGGCCTTGCGCCTTTCACCAAAGTCGGCGGCGATTTCCAGTCCTGGGTTGACGGCGTTGTTGCCTCGACCAAGGAGCTCTCCAAAGAAATCGGTGTGATCCAGTGATGAAAAGCGACCGCGTCTTCGGACTGGTCGTGATCCTTGGGGCGCTCGCGTATATCGCGGGCGCCTTCCAGATACAGACCAGTTTCATGGCCGACCCCGTTGGCTCAAAAACCTTCCCGATCATGCTTGGCGTTGTTGCGATCCTTTGCGGAGCGGTTTTGTTGATACGCCCCGACGAGGAGCCGGACTGGCCTGACTTCAAGACACTTGTGAACATCGCCATCGCGGCTTTGGTCATGGTTGGCTATGCCTATACGCTGAAACCCGGCGGCTTCCTTGTTCCGACCGCCATCTGCGCGGCGATCCTGAGCTATCAGATCAACCCGCGGCCAAAAGCGGCGGCACTGACCGGGATCAGCCTGTCCATCGGGCTGTTCATCATCTTCAAATACGTCCTAGGCCTTGGGCTGATGCCCCTGCCCAAAGCATTGATGGGATAAGACCATGGAATTGCTTTCAAACCTCGCCCTCGGTTTCTCGGTGGCGCTGTCTCCGTTTACCTTGATGCTGGCCGTGATCGGCTGCTTTCTGGGCACCATCATCGGCGCGCTGCCGGGCCTTGGCCCGTCGAACGGCGTTGCGATCCTGATCCCTCTGGCGTTTTCGCTGGGCCTTGATGCCACTGCCGCGCTGGTGCTGATGACGTCGGTCTATTACGGCGCGATGTATGGCGGGCGGATTTCCTCGATCCTGCTGAACATCCCCGGTGACGAACCGGCACTGATGACCACGCTTGACGGCTATCCAATGGCCAAGGCGGGCAAAGCCGGCGAAGCGCTGGTGCTGTCCGGCTTTGCGTCCTTCTTTGGCGCGCTGTTTGCCACCATCGGATTGATGCTGCTTGCGCCATTGCTGAGCCGCGTCGCCTATCAATTCGGTCCCGCTGAATACTTTGCCCTCTACCTGCTGGCCTTTTCGACCCTTGGCGGCATCGCGTCGAACAATCAGGCCAAGGCGGCGCTTGCCTCTTGCATCGGGTTGGGCATCGCGATGATCGGGCTCGACAACACCAGTGGCATGCCGCGCTTTACCGGCGGGAACATGCACCTGATGGACGGTGTCGACTTCCTTGTCGCCATCGTCGGTCTGTTTGCCGTATCCGAGGTCTTTGTGTTTATCGAAAGCCACGGGCGCGGGTCGTCGATCGGCGTGAAACTCGAAAAGGTCGCCGTTCCCGTCAAGGAGCTGATTGCCGGGACCGGAACGATGTTTCGCGCATCGACCATTGGCTTTGTCGCAGGCATCCTGCCCGGCGCTGGGGCCTCGTTGGGATCATTCCTTGCCTATATGGCGGAAAAGAGCGTGCAAGGCGAGAAAGGCGGCTTTGGCAAGGGCGCGCCCAAGGGCGTCATGGCCCCCGAGGCTGGCAACAACGCCGCCGCGGGCGGTGCGCTGGTTCCCATGCTGACGCTGGGCGTGCCTGGATCGGGGACAACTGCGGTCTTGTTGGCGTTGTTGATGACGCTGAACATCACCCCCGGCCCGACGCTGTTCACGGATCGACCCGATGTCGTCTGGGGACTCATCGCGTCGCTGCTGATCGCCAACTTTGTGCTGCTGGCGTTGAACGTGCCTATGGTGAAAATCTTTGTCCGCATCCTAAGCGTGCCTGCCTGGGTTCTTTTGCCGGGCGTCATGATGATTTCATTCGTCGGCATCTACTCGCTCTCGGGCAGTTACTTTGACCTGTTGCTGATGATCGTCTTTGGCTTGATTGGCTGGGTGTTCCGCAAGATGGACATCCCGACAGTACCGATCATCCTTGGCATCCTGCTGGGCAACCACATGGAGGACGCACTGCGCCGCGCCATGGTTCTGTCGGACGGCGATTGGACGTATCTCTTCTCCTCGCCCATCGCCATCGGCTTCTGGCTGTTCGCGATTGCGGGTTTCGTCGCGCCAATGTTCCTGCGAAAAGTCATGAAGAAACCACAGGCGATAACTGACTGATGTCCACCCGTATCCTGATCCCCTCCGGCGTCCTTGGCCTTGGCTTCGATGAAGAGGCCGTCTGGAGGGGCGTGGACATGGCACCGGACCTTATTGCAATCGACGGAGGCTCGACCGACAGCGGCCCGGCCTCCCTCGGCTCTGGCACCTCCAAGTACTCACGGGGGGCCATCAAGGCAGAGTGGCGCGTACTGATGCAGGCCCGCGCCAAGGCGGGTGTGCCCTTGGTCATCGGCACCTGCGGCACGGCGGGGGCTGACCCGCATGTGGACTGGATGTACCAGATCACGCTGGAGCTGGCCGCGGAACTGGGACAGTCGCTGCGCATCGCGCGGCTTTATTCCGAACAGAATGGCGAACGGCTGGCAAAGGACTATGCCGCAGGCCGCATAACGCCTCTGGAACCTGCACCCGAACTTGATGCCGGGGCGATTACTCAGATGTCCCATATCGTGGCGCTTGCCGGTGCCGAGCAAATTCAGGCGGCGTTGAGCAGCGGCGCCGATATCGTGCTTGCAGGCCGCACCACCGACACAGCCATCATCGCGGCCTTGCCACTGGCACGCGGCGAACACCCCGGCGCTTGCTGGCACGGCGCCAAGATCGGCGAATGCGGCGCCCTGTGCAGCACCAACCCGACCAGCGGCGTGATCGTCGTCGATTTCGACGAGTCCGGTTTTGAAGTCACCCCGCTGGCCAAAGGCGCACGCTGCACCCCGCATTCGGTCTGCGCGCATATGCTGTACGAAAACTCGGACCCCTATATTCTGTATGAGCCCGGCGGCCATCTGGACGTGACCGAGGCGCGCTATAGCGCGTTGAACGACAGGTCGGTTCGTGTCGAAGGCGCGCGCTGGGTCGAAGGGCCTTACCGCGTCAAACTCGAAGCCGCCCGCGTGGCGGGGTATCAGACCACGCTGATGGCTACCCTGCGCAATCGCCGCTATGTGGAAAACGCGCGCGCTTGGGCGGACAGGCTTCTGGCGTTTCTCGACGCGAAAATCACAGCGGGAATGGACCTGCCACGCGACGCCTATACCGTAGATCTGCGCCTGATCGGCATCGACAGCGCCCTTGGCGCGCTTGAGGCCCATAACGGCACCCCGACCGAGGTCGGCGCCTTTGTCATCGTCACCGCCCCCACGCAGGAAGACGCGACCGAAATCGCCAAGTTGATCAACCCCTTCCTGCTGCACTACCCGCTGACCGACGACGAAGAACTGCCGACCTTCGCCTTTCCCTATTCGCCCGCCCATTCCGAACGCGGCGCGCTTTTTGAATTTGCCATGAACCACGTACTTGCGCTGGAGGCCCCGATGCAGGCCTTCCGCCTTGTGGTCGAGGATCTGTGACATGACCATGCTCGGCGATAAAGTCACCAAGATACGCTCAAAGAACGCAGGCCCTTTCTGGGTGACCATCGATATATTCTGCGGTGATCCCGAAAGGTTTGACTGGCTTTGCCAGCGGCTGACTACCGAAGCCGTGGCAAACCTCTATCGGCTCGCCCCGGATCAGATCAAACGCTTTGACATCGCCAATCTGAACGTCATCAAGTTCAGCTTCCCCCGGCCAGTGCCGCAGGGCGCACCGTTGGATCGCGATCAGCACGGCGCGCAATACTCGGTGCTGCTCGAGGAACTGAGGCTTGCCTGACCCCCGAAGACGTATCTCCCTGACGCTGGGGATCGCGGCGCTTGGGGCGGCTGGCTTTGTGCTGGGCGGTCTGCCACTGCCCCTGCTTCTGGGTCCGATGATTGCCTGTCTGGCAGCGGCCCTTTTGGGCGCTCCGCTGCGGGGCATGGGCACTTTTGGCGTATTCATGCGCACCTTTCTTGGGGTGGCGGTGGGCTCCTCTGTGACCCCGGCCGTGGTCATGCAAATTCCCGGCTATCTGGACACCCTGCTTTTCGTGCCGTTGTTCATTCTCATGATCGGCGCGCTTGGCTATCCTTTGTTGCGCAAGTTCTTTGGGATGGACCACGCGACAGCCTACTACGGCGCCATGCCCGGCGGTCTGCAAGACATGCTGATTTTCGGCGAGGAAGCGGGCGGCGACGTGCGCGCCATGTCACTTTTGCACGCCACGCGCGTGCTGGTCATCGTGACCATCGCACCGATCCTCATGCATTTGTTCTGGGGCGTCGATCTGACCGCCCCGCCCGGCCAATCCGCCGCCGACACCGATCCGGTTGAGCTGGCCCTGATGGTTCTGGCCGGGATCATTGGCTGGAAGGTCGCAGAGCGGGTTGGTCTGTTCGGTGCCTCCCTGCTGGGCCCCCTGATCCTGACCGCGATCCTGTCGCTGACAGGCTTGATCAACACCCGTCCCCCGGCCGAAGTCATCTGGGCCGCGCAGTTCTTTATCGGCATAGGGATCGGGGTGAAATATGTCGGTATCACCGGGCGCGAATTGCGCCATTTTGTCGTGGCGGGACTGGCCTTTTCAACACTTCTGGCGCTGATCAGCCTTGGCTTCATCGAGGCTTTGCACATGCTGCATCTGGCCGACCCGATGGATATCTTCCTGTCTTTTCTGCCCGGCGGTCAAGGCGAGATGGTCGTGATCGCTATCGTCGCCGGTGCGGATCTCTCCTTTGTGGTCACGCATCATCTGTTCCGGCTGATCCTTGTCATTGCCCTTGCCCCGGTGGTCGCCAAGCTCATGGCGCTGCGCAAGACCTGATCACATGCGCCGCCCCATGCGCAGCGCATCGTGTATCGCCGCGTGGATATTGCGCGAGGTCACCGCATCCCCGATCCGGTAGATGTCAAAGGCACCCTGCGGGTTTCGATGCGGCAGGATGGCGCCATCACCGTCCAGAAGTGCCGGGTAATCCACCTGCCCCAGATTGCGTGACAGGGGTTTGAGGTCAAAATACAACTGGTCCAAGGGCACGATGCCCTGATTGACCACCACCATGTCATACAGCCCGCGCGTTTCCTCCGGCACATAGTCCGAGCCGATGCGCGCCTCGATCCGGTTGCCTTGCCGCGCCAAACCCTTGAGCAGGCGACCAATAGTCATTTTCACGCCCGCAGGCTGCAAAGCCCGCATATAGGGCACAAAGTTCATCCCCATAACCTCGGGCGAAATTGTCCGATCACGGGACATCAGTTCAACCTCGGCGCCCGCCGCCAGACAGGCTTCGGCGGTCTGCAACGCCACATGATCGCCGACGTCGTCGTAGATCAGGACCGTGCCAGATGGCGTGGCGTCCCCCGACAGGATGTCCCAGCCACTCACAGCCAGATCGGCGCCTTCGTCCAGAATATTGACCTCGGGCATCCCGCCCGTGGCGATCACGACCATATCCGGAGAAAGGGCAATGACGTCTTCCGACTCGGCGTAGGTATTGAAGTGAAAGGCAACGTCATGGGCCGCACATTGCGCCATGCGCCAATCAATGACCCCGATCATCTCGCGTCTGCGCGGACTTTGCGCGCAAAGCCGGACTTGCCCGCCGGGATCGGGCGCGGCTTCAAGAACGGTGACCCTGTGACCACGCAGCGCCGCGACCCGCGCCGCCTCGAGCCCGCCGGGACCAGCACCGACGACAACCACCTGCTTTGAGATCTCGGCCCGGCTGATCTGATGCGGCAGGCTCAATTCGCGCCCGGTCGAGGGGTTGTGGACACACAGCGCCGCGCCACCGGCATAGATGCGATCAAGGCAGTACGTGGCGCCGACGCAGGGGCGAATGTCGTCTTCTCGCCCCTCCATAATCTTCTGCACGATGTGCGGGTCGGCAATGTGCGCACGGGTCATGCCGACCATGTCCAGCTTGCCTTCGGCCACCGCATGGCGGGCTGTTGCCACGTCGGGAATGCGCGCAGCGTGAAAAGTCGGCAGGCCAACCTCGGCCCTGATGCGGCCCGCAAAATCCAGATGCGGAGCGCTTTTCATCCCCTGCACGGGGATCACATCCGTCAGGGTCGCGTCGGTGTCTACCCGCCCCCGGATCACGTTCAGGAAATCAACCATGCCACTGTCTTTCAGAGCATGGCCGATGGCCAAACCGTCCTGAGCGGTAATCCCGCCGGGCTGGTGATCATCAGCGGTATATCGAACGCCGACGATAAAGTCTTTGCCCACGCGTTTGCGGATCGCGCTCAGAACCTCAAGCGAAAAGCGCATACGATTTTCGAGTGGACCGCCAAAAGGCGCGTCGAGCTGGTTCAGATGCCCTGACCAGAAGGCGTCGATCAGGTGGCCATAGGCTTCGAGTTCGATCCCGTCCAACCCCGCCGCCTGCATCCGCTCGGCCGCATCGGCATAGTCCTGAATGACACGCTGGATGTCCCAGTCTTCCATGACTTTGGGAAAAGCGCGGTGCGCCGGTTCACGGTGTCCGCCCGGCGCCAGCGTGGGCAGCCAATCGCCCCAGTCCCAGCGCGACCGCCAGCCAAGATGCGTCAACTGGATCATCACGGCGCACCCGTGGGCATGACAGGCCTCGGCGATCTTGGCCATCCAAGGCACAACCTCGTCCTTGTAGGCCATGACGTTGTTGAACGCAGGCGGGCTATCGCGTGAAACCAGCGCCGAACCTGCTGTCATGGTCAATGCGATGCCGCCCTTGGCACGTTCTTCGTGATACGCACGGTAACGGTCTTTGGGCATGCCGTCTTCGGGATAGGCCGGCTCGTGACTGGTGGTCATGATCCGGTTCTTCAGCGTCAGATGTTTCAGCTGATAGGGCTGGAGCAAGGGATCGCGGCTCATGTCATGTCTCCGGTAGGCTTTGCCGCAGCTTGCGATGGACAAATCACCCCGCGCAAGGCCAAAGCCGCCGGGAAACGGCCCAACCGCGACGCCACTCAGACCGGGATGACGGTGCCCGCATCACCCATAATCTTGGCCACATGGGTGGCAATCGCGGTGTCTTGAGCGCCAGTCCCCGTCAGATCACAGATGGTGATTGCTGACGGCCCGAGGCGGCCCTTGACCTGCCCGGTGATGATCTGACCCAATTCGGGCGGGGTTCTCAGCATCAGGCCCGCAGCCCGCGCGGCCTCCAACTCGCCACTGGTCTCGCACTGGCTGACGCGGTCACAGACATACAGATCGGCGGCTGCCAGCGCCTTGGGGTCGATCTCGTTCTTGCCGGACTGGTCCGACCCAATGGCCGTGATATGCAAGCCGGGATGCAGCCAGTCGGCCATGATCAGCGGCGCGCGCGCCGGGGTCGTTGTCACCACAAGCTGACTGTTTCGCACCAATGTTTCGGAATCGGCGCAAACCTCGACCTCAATCCCCAGCGTCGCACGCAGGTCTGCGGCGCAGGCCTCGGCCTTGGCAGGATCGCGCCCGTTGACCAAAAGCCGCGAGAATGGCCGGACCAGATGCGCCGCCTGCATCTGCAATCGTGCCTGCACACCCGTGCCGATCACTCCGGCAGTCTCCACTACAGCGGGGGCCAGATGCCACGCCGCAACGGCCCCGGCGGCGGCGGTGCGGATATCCGTCAGATAGCCATTGTCCAGAAAGACGGCCTCGACCAGCCCGGTCCTGGCCGAAAACAGCATCATCAACCCGTTCAGGCTGGGCAGGCCAAGCGTCGGGTTGTCGAAAAACCCCGGGCTGACCTTGATCGCAAAGCCGTCAAAGCCGGGGATATAGGCGGTTTTGACATCGACCTCGCCATTGGCTTGCGGCAGGTCCATCGAGAGGATCGGCGGCATGACGACCTCGCCGCCAGCCAAGGCCGCAAAGGCCTCTTCTATGACGTCGACCGCCGTAAGATCCAACTGGATGGCCTCGCGCAACTGGGCTTCGGTCACGATCCGGATGTCATGTGCCATAGCGGCGTCCTTTCACGATCGTCTGACCCAGCGTAATATCTTCGCCCGCCATGATGCGGTGAAACAGGGTCATGTCCAGATTGCGCCCAGTGATGATGGTGCCGACAGGCCCCTTTGGCGGGGGCAGTTTGCTTGCCAACATCGCCGCAAGACCAACCACGCAGGCGCCTTCGGCTACGATGCGGTCCTCGTAAAACAGCACTTGCATGGCGTGATAGATTTCCTCTTCGGTGACCAGAAGGCTATCGTCCAGAAGTTCGCGGCAGATCGGATAGCTAAGCCGGTTGTCCATGCCGATGCCGCCGCCAAGGCTGTCAGCAAGGCTTGGCACTTCTTCCACTTCAACCGGGCGACCGGCGGCAATGGACAGGTGCATCGCGGCGCCCCGGTCCATACTGATACCAATCACCTTGATATCGGGTTTGATGGCTTTGGCCGCCACCGCCACGCCTGCGGCCAAACCGCCACCCGACAATGGCACCAGAAGCGTGTCCAGATCGGGCCGGGCTTCGAGCATTTCAAGCCCAATGGTGCCCTGCCCCGCAATCACATAAGGATCGTCAAAAGGCGAGATTTCCACCAGCCCTTCGGCCTGCACCAGACGCTGGCTTTCGGCCAGGGCTTCGTCCTGCGAGGTGCCGCAAATGACCACCTCGGCCCCCAGCGCTTTGATGCCGTCGACCTTGGCCTGTGGCACCAGAGAAGACATGCAGACCACCGCCCGCATTCCGCGTTGCGCTGCCGCCCAGGCCACGCCGCGCCCATGGTTGCCGGTCGAACAACAGGTCACGCCAGCGGTTCCTTCCGGCAGGTTCGCCACCGCGTTCAACGCGCCGCGCAGTTTGAAGGCGCCGATAGGCTGCATGTTTTCAAGCTTGAGCAGGAAGTCCTGCCCGCAGCGCTCGGACATGAAGGGCGAGGGTACAAACGGCGTTGCATCCGCCACGCCGCGCAATGCTCGGCGCGCTGCCAGAATGTCAGCCAGAGTCACGCCTTTGTCCGCCTGCTGCATTCCATTGCCTCCCAACTGTCTTTGTCCAAGACAAATCACCAATTTGCCTTTTCCGAAACCCCTTGCAACATGACGCGCAATTGGCACCCTTGCGACACATCAAGAGGAGAGACCCCATTGAGCATCCATGCCCGGATCGTTGACGACCTGATCGCCAACGACATCCGTTTCATGACAACCGTTCCTTGCAAGCAACTGGCCGGGGTCATCGAGGAAATCGAAAACCGGCCTGACATCATGCACGTTCCCGCCAATAAAGAGGACGAAGGCATGGGGCTGTGCGCTGGCGCATGGATGGGCGGCAAACGCAGCGCCATCATCATGCAGAACACCGCGCTGGGGGTGACGATCAACACGCTGGCGACATTGATCCAGTTCTACCGGATGCCGCTGCCGATGCTGATCAGCTATCGCGGAGAGCTGCGCGAACCGGTGGCCTGTCAGGTTGAAATGGCGGTGCACACAAAGGCGCTTTTGGCGCAGATGCATATCCCGACCTACCACTTTCACCACCAGTCCGACGTGGAAGAACTGGACGCGATCCTGAAGTACACTTTCATGTGCAACAAACCCGTGGCCATCCTGACCGATGCCAATTTCTGGGGAGGCTATGGCGACCAATGATCCGCTCTGAAATCCTGCGCGAGATCGCGCCCATTCTTCGTGACCACCTGGTGGTTTGTAACATCGGCATTCCCTCACAGGAACTGCACGCCATCGACGACCAGCCCAGCAATTTCTACATGCTGGGGACCATGGGGCTTGCTTCGTCCATCGGGCTGGGGCTGGCACTGGCGCAGCCGAAACCGGTGGTGGTGATCGACGGCGACGGCTCGGTTCTGACGAACCTTGGCACCCTGCCGACCATCGCCAACAACGTGGCCGACAACTATATCCTGATGATCATCGATAACGGATCTTACGGCTCGACCGGGGATCAGCCGACCTATACGGGCAAGAAAACCTCGCTGGCCGGTATGGCGCGCGCGGCGGGCTGCGAGAACGTGGTCGAAGTCAGGGACGTCGACACCGGCAAAGCCCTTCACGCGGCGCTGGACAGCGGCAAGATGACTGTGATGGTCGTGAAATGCGACAGCGGTAACGCCAAGATGCCGGTGATCACCATGGACCCCGTAACGATCCGTGATCGTTTCATGGGGGCGGTCAGGGCCTGAGCCTCAACTCCGCTCGGTGAAGGGATCAGGCGGGGTGTTCAACCGCATGTGCCGCATAAAGGCGCGGGCAATACGCGGCACCGGGCGCGAGTCGGACAGAACGAAATAGCTTTGATACCGGATCGGAGATTTAAACGGCACAAAGGCCAGTTCTTCGGACCGGTATTGATAAATCGGAAAGGGATTGATCACCGCGATCCCCAACCCCTCGCGCGCCAGGTCCGCCGCGGCGAACGAGGTCGACACCTCGACCGTTACACGCGGTTCGCTGCGTGCCTCCTGCAAGAGCAGGTCCATCTGGCGGCGTCGCGCGTGGCGGCGGGTCAGGGTGATAAAGTCCTGTTCGTGCAGGTCTTTCGGAGAAATTTCCGGGCGTCCGGCCAGTGGATGATCGCGCGGCATGACCGCCACTGCCTGCGAACGGCGATAGGGCTCCAGTTTGACACCAGCGCGGCTTTGTTCAGTGCCGGAAATGCCCAGATCAAAGCGATCCTCCACAATCCCGCGAATGACCTCGTCCGAGGTGCTGACGTCAAAGCTGATCTGTTGGTGCGGATTGGCCTTGAGAAAACTGCCCATGACGGAAATCAGAAAGCGATGCGCAAAGGTCGGCGGCGCAATGAGACGCAGGGTTTCCTGAACCGGCTCGCCTACCCCGTCCAACCGGTCCAGCGCCAGAAACAAGGGGTCCAACCGGCGGTTGAAACGCACGGCTTCTTGTGTGGGGCGCAGGCGCCCGGCCTCGCGTTCAAACAGGGACAGACCCAAACGTGCCTCTAAATTAGCCACCGCTCGGCTGACCGCAGACTGCGAAAGCCCCAGTCTATGGGCCGCGGCTGTGGTGGTTCCGGCCTGCATCATTGCCCGGAAGGCATTGTATTCAGGGATAGAATGCCAGGTTTTCGCTTTTGCCATCTATTCAGAAACATCCGCTTTCTATGACTTGAACGCATAACATTTCCTCTAAACAATGCAAATCACTTGTGTCTAGGCTAAGCGCACCGGACCGAGGGGGATTTCCGTGAGCATCACAACACCAGCCGTGTTTGACGGCCATAACGACGTTTTGCTGCAACTCTACCGTGCTGGCGGGGTGTCCAAGGCGGATGTGTTCCTGACCGGACGCAAAGGCGCGCTGGATGCGGAAAAGGCAAAACAAGGCGGCTTTGGCGGCGGTTTCTTTGCGGTCTACGTCCCCTCGCCCGTCGATCTCGAGTTCAAGTTCGAAGAAATGACCAAACCGGCCTACGATCTGCCCCTGCCCGAGCCGATCGACTGGGAAGACGCGCTGCCGGTGGCGATGACACAAGTTGCGATCCTGCTGGAACTGGAGCGCAAGGGTGCGCTGAAGGTCTGTCGCAGCGCAGCCGATATCCGCGCCTGTCTGGACAGCGGCAAGATGGCCGCGATTTTCCACATCGAAGGCGCCGAGGCGATTGACCCGGATCTGCACACGTTGGACGTGCTGCATGCCGCCGGTCTTCGGTCCATCGGCCCGGTCTGGAGCCGCTCGACGATCTTTGGTCATGGGGTGCCATTCCGCTACCCTTCGAGCCCCGACATCGGCGACGGCCTGACAGATCAGGGACTGCGTCTGGTCAAGCGCTGCAATGAACTGCGCATCATGCTGGACCTGTCGCACCTGAACGAAAAGGGCTTTTGGGATGTCGCGCGGCATTCCGATGCGCCGCTCGTCGCGACCCATTCCAATGCCCATGCCATCTGCCCTCATTCCCGTAACCTGACGGACGATCAGCTAAAGGCCATCGCCGAATCGGATGGTATGGTAGGGTTGAATTTCGCCGTCGCGTTTCTGCGCGAAGACGGTAAGATGCTGGCCGATGTGCCGCTGACGCAAATGCTGCGCCATCTTGACCACCTGATCGGAATTCTCGGAGAGGACCGCGTCGGGCTGGGATCGGACTATGACGGCGCTGTTGTTCCCGAGGAAGTCACCACAGTGGCAGGCCTTCCCCGGCTAAGAGAGGCCATGATCCAACATGGCTATACAGAACAGCTGGTCAAAAAGCTGTGCCACGAAAATTGGCTTCGCGTGCTGGAGAAAACCTGGGGCGCGTAAGCCAATCATCCAAACGACAGAGAGGACACTATGAACGCATTTTCAAAACTGATGACAGGTGCCGCACTGGGCTTGGCCCTTGCTGCCTCATCCGGGGCGGCATTTGCCGAAACGCCCGCCAACATGTTGGTTATCGCGCACCGCATTGACGACATCACCACGCTGGACCCGGCCGAAAGCTTTGAGTTCGCGGGTTCGGACGTGTCGCGCAACGTCTATCAAAAGCTGGTCAACTTTGACCCCGCCAATCTGGATGCAGGCTATCAGCCCGAGGTTGCCGAAAGCTGGACCGTTTCCGACGATGGCAAGACCATCACCTTTACGATCCGTGACGGGCTGACATTCCATTCCGGCAATCCGGTGACGGCAGCGGACGTGGAATTCTCGCTGCGTCGCGCGGTTGTGCTGAACAAGACACCTTCGTTCATCCTGACTCAGTTCGGGTTCACGGCGGATAATGTGGCCGAGACCATCGTCGCCGATGGCAACACCGTCACAATCACCACCGACCAGCCCTATGCGACCTCTTTCGTGCTGAACTGCCTGACCGCGACGATTGGCGGCATCGTCGACATGAAGACGGTTATGGAGAACGAAAAAGACGGCGACATGGGCAACGAGTGGCTCAAAACCAACTCGGCCGGGTCCGGCGCCTACAAGGTTGTCAGCTGGAAGCCGAATGAAAGCGTCACGCTGCAATCCAACCCGGATTTCTATCTTGGTGCCCCGGCGATGGAGCGCGTAATCGTGCGCCACGTGCAGGAAAGCGCCTCTCAGCGGCTGTTGCTGGAGCGCGGCGACATCGACATCGCCCGCAACCTCAACCCCGAGGATGTCAAAGGCGCGATAGCTGCGGATGGCGTGAAGATCGAGGAAGAGCTGAAAGGCCGCCTCATGTATGTCTCGCTGAACCAGAAGCACCCCGAACTGTCCAAGCCGCAGGTGCGTCAGGCGTTCAAGTATCTGGTCGATTATGAAGGCATGCGCGACAGCTTCCTTAATGGTCAGTACACCATCCAGCAGAACTTCCTGCCGCAGACCTATCTGGGCGCATCCTCCGAAGCCCCGTTCTCTCTGAATGTCGAAAAGGCCAAGGAACTGCTGGCCGAGGCAGGCATTCCCGAAGGTCTGGAAATCAACGTCGGCGTGCGCGAAGCGCAGGACCGCATGGAGATCGCCCAGTCGCTGCAAAACACGCTGGCGCAGGCCGGGATCACGCTGAACATCACCGTCGGCACCGCCAAGCAGATCCTTGGCGAATATCGTGCGCGGACGCTGGATGTCTATCTTGGCGCTTGGGGTCCGGATTATCCCGATCCGCACACCAACGCAGGCACCTTTGCCTATAACCCCGACAACTCCGACGAAGCGAACGCCACCGGCCTTCTGGCATGGCGCAACGCATGGGACACCGGCGGTTTGACCGAAAAGGTGGCTGCCGCGGTGGTCGAAAATGACCGCGACGTGCGCGCCGAGATGTATCAGGGCATTCAGGCCGAGTTCCGCGAAACTTCGCCCTTCGTGATCATGTTCCAGCAGATCGAGCAATCAGCCCTGCGCGACAACGTGGCGAACTTCTCGACCGGTCAGGCGATCACCTCTGCCTCCTACTGGCCCGTCACCAAGTAATGGCGAGCACAGACAACATCTTCGAAAGGCGCCGTCGCGCGCCTTTCGCCCCTTGGTTCAAAGGGACGCTGAATACAGTTGGCTCCATTGCGGTTACGATGCTGGGCCTGCTGTTCATCACCTTCGTTATTGGCCGTGTGATGCCAATCGACCCCGTGCTTGCCATCGTGGGCGAACGCGCGTCTCAGTCGACCTATGACGAGGTCTATCAACAACTTGGGCTCGACAAACCGCTGATCGTGCAGTTCTTCTATTACATCTGGGATGTGTTGCACGGCGATTTCGGCACCTCATTGCTGAATGCGCGCCCGGTGTCAGAGGATATCGCACGCGTCTTCCCCGCGACGATGGAGCTTGCCACGCTGGGTGTGATCATGGGGATCGTGCTGGGCGTGCCACTGGGTGTCATGGCGGCGGTCAAACGCGGGTCCTGGATCGATCAGATCGCGCGCGTTGTCGCGCTTGTCGGGTACTCCATGCCGATCTTCTGGCTGGGCCTGATGGGGCTGTTGATCTTCTACGGCATTCTGGGATGGGTTGGCGGTCCGGGGCGACTGGACATTTTCTATACCGATATTGTGCCCACCCGCACCGGGCTGATCCTTGTGGACAGCGCCATCGCCGGGGATTGGACCGTGTTCCGCAACGCCCTGTCGCACCTGGTTCTGCCTGCCTCGCTGCTGGGCTATTACTCGCTGGCCTATATCAGCCGGATGACCCGCAGCTTCATGCTGGAACAGCTGTCATCCGAATATGTCACCACCGCCCGCGTCAAAGGCATGTCGGAATGGAAGGTGATCTGGGGTCATGCCTTCAAGAACATCCGCGTGCAGCTGATCACCGTGATCGCGCTGAGCTATGCCAACCTTCTTGAAGGGTCGGTTCTGACCGAGATCATCTTTTCCTGGCCGGGGATCGGCAGCTATATCACCACCGCGCTTCTGAGCGCGGATATGAACGCCGTTCTGGGCGGGACCGTGGTGGTTGGCCTGATCTTCATCTGTCTCAACATCTTTTCCGACCTTCTCTACAAGGTCTTTGACCCGAGGTCGAAATGACGGAACAGACTATGCGGCAATGGCTGCTGACCGATGCGCCGACGTCGCGCAGACACGCGCGGATGGCAAACCTGTACCAAGGCTGGCTGACGCTGAAAGCCAACCACATGGCCATGTTCGGCCTCGCGATCATCCTGGCTTTGGTCCTAATGGCGCTGTTCGCGCCGTGGATTTCGCCGCTTGATCCCTTTGTGCAGGACCTCGGCAATCGCCTTCAGCCTCTGGGCACCGATGGGCATCTTCTGGGCACCGACAGCCTTGGCCGGGATATCCTGTCGCGGCTGATCCACGGCTCGCGCATCACCCTGTATATCGTGGCGCTGGTGGCGCTGATCGCCCCGATCGCGGGGCTGCTGATGGGCACCGTTGCGGGCTATGCCGGGGGCTGGGTGGACACGATCCTGATGCGGATCACCGATATTTTTCTGGCCTTTCCCCGGCTGGTTCTGGCGCTGGCCTTTGTCGCCGCCCTGGGCGCGGGGATCGAGAACGCTGTTCTGGCGATTTCGCTGACCGCATGGCCACCCTATGCGCGGATTGCCCGGGCTGAGACGCTGACAATCCGATCTTCGGACTATATCAGTGCGATCCGCCTGCAAGGGGCTGGCCCCTTGCGGATCATCACCAAACACATATGGCCGCTGTGCATTTCTTCGCTGATCGTGCGGGTGACACTGGATATGGCCGGAATCATCCTTGCGGCTGCCGGTCTGGGCTTTCTGGGCCTTGGCGCACAGCCGCCCAGCCCGGAATGGGGCGCGATGATCTCGGAAGGACGGCGGTTTATTCTTGATCACTGGTGGGTGGCAACCATGCCCGGCCTCGCGATCTTTACCGTCTCACTGGCCTTCAACCTGCTTGGCGACGGGCTGCGCGATGTGCTTGATCCGAAGGATGCTGGCAAATGACGCTTTTGGATGTCGAAGACCTTTGGGTCAAATTTCCCACGCGCCAAGGCATCTTCGATGCGGTGCGCGGGATATCCTTTACCCTTGGCAAGGAACGTCTGGGGATCGTGGGCGAGTCTGGTTCAGGCAAGTCGATGACCGGCCGCGCCATCTTGCGGCTGATCCGCAAGCCGGGGATCGTCGAGGCCAAGCACATCAACCTCGAAGGCACCAACCTGCTGGATCTTACGGAAAAGCAGATGCGGTCGGTGCGCGGCAAGCAAATCTCGATGGTAATGCAGGATCCCAAATTCTCGCTTAATCCCGTAACCACGGTGGGCGAGCAGATCATGGAGGCTTATCTGCTGCACAACAAAAGCAGCAAGGCCGAAGCCTACAAACGCGCCATCGAAATGCTCGAGGCGGTGTCGATCCGCGACCCCGAGCGCGTGATGCGCGCCTACCCGCACGAGGTTTCGGGCGGGATGGGCCAGCGCATCATGATCGCCATGATGCTGATCCCCGACCCCAAGATCCTGATAGCGGACGAACCGACCTCGGCGCTGGATGTGAACGTGCAGCGGCAGGTGCTGAACATCATGGACGGGCTGGTCAAGGAACGCGGCATGGGGCTGATCTTTATCAGCCACGACCTGAACCTTGTGTCCGAGTTCTGTGACCGCGTGCTGATCATGTATTCCGGCCGCATCGTCGAGGTCTGTCAGGCCGACAAACTGCACGAGGCCAAGCACCCATATACCCAAGGATTGCTGAATTCCCTGCCGCGGCTGGACGATCCAAAGGACCACCTGACCGTGCTCAGTCGCGATCCGGCATGGTCCGACGCGCCAAGTGTGAGGGGCTGACATGAACGCTTTGGACATCAAAGACCTGAACGTCTGGTTCGGGGAAGGTCTTGACCGCGTCGATGCGGTGAAAGGCGCAAGTTTCAGCGTCGCACAGGGCGAAAGCTTTGGTCTGGTGGGTGAAAGCGGCTCGGGCAAATCGACCATCCTGCGGGCGATCACCGGGCTGGCGCCGACATGGTCGGGCCAGATCGAAATCGAAGGACAGGCGCTGCATGGCGCCCGGCGCGACCGGACCTTTTACAAGACCGTCCAGATGGTTTTTCAGGATCCCTACGCCTCGCTGCATCCGCGCCATACGGTCGATCAGGTGCTAAGCGAAACGCTGCAACTGCACGGCATGACAGACATTGACGCGCGGGTGGAAAAGCTGCTGGAGGACGTGGGCCTTGGCGGGCGTTTCCGGTTTCGCTATCCGCACCAGCTGTCGGGCGGGCAAAGGCAGCGCGTCGCGGTGGCACGGGCCTTGGCGGGCGAACCAGACATCCTGCTGCTGGATGAACCGACTTCAGCCCTTGATGTGTCTGTGCAGGCGGAAATCTTGAACCTGCTGACCGATCTGCGCAGCGAACACGGGCTTACCTACCTGATGGTGTCTCACGATTTACCCGTGGTCGGGCATATGTGCGACCGCCTCGCTGTGATGAAAAACGGTGAGATTGTCGAAGTCATGGACAAGGCAACCCTGCGCAGCGGCGCCGCCCAACACGCCTATTCCCGCGAATTGTTGGGCGAGTCCCTCGGGGCCTAAGTAAAGGCGGCGTCAAAGGCTGCGACCATGTCAGCGGCCCGCGCGGCCACATCCGCCGCATCGCGCCCCGGCTTGTACAGGTTTGACCCGATGCCAAAGCCTGTGATCCCCACCGCCTGCCAATCGGCAAAATTGTCGGGGCCGACGCCGCCCACCGCATAGGTTTTGGCGTCGGCTGGCAAGACGGCTTTCAATGCAGCCACACCATCGGTGCCGAGTTTGAACGCGGGAAAAAACTTCAGCCCGTCAGCGCCGTTTCGCAAGGCGGTAAAGGCCTCGGTCGCGGTGAATACGCCGGGATAAGACGCCATACCCGCCTGCTTTGTCGCGACGATGACACGCGGATTGCAGTCCGGCGAAACCACGAGATGCGCGCCAAGCACGGCAAGGCGCTGCACGTCGCTTGGGTCAAGAACGGTTCCGGCACCGATCTGCGCGCGCGTTCCGGCCACGTCCAGCATCGCCTTGATGCTGTCAAAGGGGTCGGGCGAATTCAGCGGCACTTCGATCTTGGTGATCCCGGCAGCAATCAGCGCCTCGGCTATCGGGGCGGCTTCGGCGGGGCTGATCCCGCGCAAAATGGCAATCAGTTCACGGGTCATGTCTTGGCTTCCAATTGTTCATAGGCCGCTTTCAGCCCTTGCAGGGTGGTGCCTTCGGCGCTGACCATCCGGCACCAGGCAGATTGGCTTTGCAACGCGGTGTGGTAGGCCTTGGCAAGCCCCTCTTGGCCCAGGATGACAACCTCTTGGCCCAGCCAATAGGGGCGCGCGGCAGCCAGTTCCAAGCCGATCAACATGCCGGAAAGACGCGCCCGCGCCACATCCGGCGATTGGTCTTGCAAAAGCTGAGCGGCGCGCAGGGTGAACAGTTCAGCGCCGATTCCGGCAGGGCGCGAAAGCGCATCCGAAACAGCGACATCAAAGGCCGCGTCATCCCATCCGGTCCCGATGGAATGCTTGAGAACCGAGTGTTCGCCGAGCAAGGCAAAGAGCTCGCCAGTCATGAACGTGCGGAAAGAAACGACCTCTCGCGCGCTGATGTGGACCCATTTGCAATGCGTGCCCGGCAGACAGAGAATGCCGTCGAAATTTGGCTCCGCAGCAAGGAACCCGCCGATCTGCGTTTCCTCGCCGCGCATCACGTCTGGCGGAGTTTGCTGACATATCCCCGGAAGGATATAAACCGACAGGCGCGGATCGTCCGTCTTGACCTGCGTGGCATTCGCCAGTGAGGGAACCTCGCATGGAACGGTCGCATAGGGCGCCTCGACCCAGCCCTGCCGCGCACCGGCCATGCCGCAAATGATGACCGGAATTGCCGCATCCGGCAGATCACCTGCTAACAGTTCCAACAGAGCGGGTTCATATCCCTCTGGCGTCAGACGCCCCATACCCAAAGGCGACTCGCGCCGAGCGATGACGTCTGAGTTTGCCGCCATCAGCCAAAGCCGCAGATGCGTGGTACCCCAATCGGCGGCAACCCATGACAGGGCTGGTTTGGTCATCGCTGCATTCCTTCGATCCCCGGATTGGCCGCAAAGGTTCCTCAACTGACCAATATGGGTTCGTTTTCGCATCCGGGCCACAGGGCGTCAATTGCCGAGAGCACGACGCAAAATTCAAAGTGAATCCCGCACGCGGCGCCCAGCAATTTAGGCCGGTTTCAACGCAAATTTTCTACGCCGATGCCAAAGGGACGGCCGCAATCCAGAATTTTCTGTCTATTTCCAGAGACTTGCGCGCAAACGACCAAGCGAGAACGACTATGTATGGACCACCGGCTAAATAAATCGGCTGTGGCGCACTTAGCCCGCTCTTTAAGTATTGCAGCTAAAAACGCTCCGAAATCGGACGAGAACAGAACAATGATCGACGAAGATGCCCTCAGGGCGTTCAATCAGTTTTTTTCCAGCTCGGACTTCCCGGCCTGGCTTGCCAGTCCTGACGGTCAACACCTGGTTATCAACGGCGCCTTTCAAGGTGTCAGTGGATCATCGATCCCGCCTTTCGCTCCGGTGCTCTCCTCAGAAGTCCTCAGTAGCGATGACATCACGCATCTTGGACAGGCGGGCGCGCAATTGCAGCGCAAAGAGCAAAGTCTCGAACACCACCACATCTGGCTGGTCAGCGGGGCAAATGCATCGGGGGGATACACATTGCAGCCAATCCTGGGCGAGGACGGTATGGTTGCGATCCTTGGCACACGTGCCTTTGGCGCTCCGTTCTTTTCCAAACAAGCGGGTGAGCGGTTTGAAAGTGCCGAACTTCAGCAAGCCGCCATCGAAAGCATTGGCGTTGCCCTATGGTTCGCCGATACCGGCACGGGCAAACTGCGCGCCAGCGATGGATTTTTCGATCTTTTGGGGTTTGCACCTGATGAGGTGGACCTGGACGCAAGTTGGGTTCGTGGCAGGATCCATCCCGCTGACCTGCACGAAAACATCGCCGGTATTTCTGCGCTCTTGTCCGGAGAGATCCAGCGATACGACAATGACTATCGCATGTTGTCCAAGGACGGGTCGTGGAAATGGGTACAGGCCAGCGCTCATCTTGCGACACCGTCCGAAAACGGGGATGGCGCCCCAGTTCTGTGCGGCAGTTTCGTGGACATCTCGGCGCGGAAAGCCAATGAGGAAGCGCTGTCAAAGGCTTTGAAAGAAGCCGAAATGGCAAGATCCCTTTTGCAGTACAGCGAAGAGGCGCACAGGGTTTCGACCGAGGGTGGCGGCATCGCGCCCTGGCATATCGATCCAAAGACCGGCGAAGCATGGTGGAGCGATCATTTTTACCGCATCCTTGGGTATGAGATTAACGGGTTCGACAAAACCCGCGATGCCTTTGTTGCCTTGATCCACCCCGACGATGTTGCGGCAGCGGTCTCTTCGATGGCTGCGCTGAACAACGACGGCGCCGAGGAATATCACGCGAAATTCAGGCTCAAGCGCCGGGATGGAACGTGGCAATGGTACGAGTCCGTCGCGCGACTGGTGGCACGGACTCACATGGGGCTGCATCCGCTGATTTGTGGAAGCATGCGCGACATCGGTGAGTGGAAAGACCAAGAGGTCCGTCTGAAAGCCGCCTTGTCCGAGGCCCGCAATGCGCGCGATGACGCTCAGGCTGCGCGCAGCATCGCACAGTGGAACGAGGAAATTCTGCGTGTCTCTTCCGAAAGCGGCAACGTCGTCCCTTGGACAAGGGTTCCGGAAACCGAGGAGTCGTGGTTTGGCACGAACATTTCGAAAATTCTCGGCCTGCCGCAAGGTTATACTGTTGATTCAGCGTTTTTCAGAACCTTGATACACCCGGACAATCTGGAAGATGTCATCAAAGCCTTTTCTGGACTGGAAAGCGGCGCGGGCGAAACCTTTGCTCAGGATTTTCGGATACGCCGGGCGGATGGCGGTTGGAGTTGGGTCACCTCTCGGGGGCGCAGGATCGAGCGGGCGGACAAGGGTTTGCCCTATATCATTTGCGGTAGTCTGACTGTTATCGACCACCTCAAAGAGAACGAAAAACGACTGGCCGAAGCCGCTGCCGCCGCCGATGCAGCCCGCGCCGACGCCAAAACCAGCGAAGAGATGCTGCGGACATCTGCGTCTTGCGGCGAACTTGGCCCATGGAATGTGTGCCACGAGACCGGTGAATGCTGGATGCTGGACACAACCTATCAAATGCTGGGCTACGAGCCGGGCGACTTTATTCCTAATTCCGAAGGCTGGCGCAACCTAATCCACCCTGACGATGCCCAGCAGGCCATCGAAGCGATGACGGCATTGATTGACGGGCGGGCTGATGTTTACGACGTTGAAAAACGCCTGCGCCACAAGAACGGTAACTATTTCTGGTATCGCGCGATCGCCCGGCAAATCGACCGGTCGGATCAAGGGCTGCCACCACTGATCGCCGGAACGACCACCCGGATTGACCACCTCAAGGAAAATGAACGACGGCTGGCTGAAGCCGCCGAATTGGCGCGGCGGGCGCGCGATCGCCTGAACCGTCTGGCGGACAATGCCCCCGGCGCTCTGTTCGAATTTCGTCAGAACGCCGACGGCTCCTACGAGGTGCCTTATTTCAGTGCGAAACTACCCGATCTTCTGGGAATCGACCGCAGCAACATTGGCTTGGATGGTTCCTGGGTGCTGACCCACATCGCACCGGAGGACTTGCCCGAGTTCGCAGAAAAACTTCACGAGTCCAAGCGAACCCTGACCGAATTTCATTGGCAATTCCGGGTCAATCATCCGCAAACCGGTCAGCGCTGGATTCTCGTCAACTCGCTACCGATGCAACAGCCCGATGGCTCCACGATCTGGTTTGGCAACCTGTTCGATATTACTGACCAACTATTGATTGAACGAAAAGCACAGGAGGCTGCCAAGGCCGTCAAAGAAGCGCATGCGCGTCTGAGTACCATCGCTGATAATGCTCCGGCGGGAATCTTCGAATTGCACCGGGATTGCGACGGCAAAACGGGGCTGCGGTACATCAGTGCCCGGCTCAAGGAATTGTTCGGGATGGAGCATATCACCGCCAAAGATTTCCTGTCCGAACTTCTAGAAAGGATCGCACACGAGGATCAAGTAGGATTCCAGGCCTCGATGGAAAGGTCGCGAAAAAGCTTGACACAATGGAGCCACAGGTTCCGGGTTAACCACCCAAAGCTTGGCACACGGTGGCTGGCGGGATCAGCGACCCCCAAGACCCGCGATGACGGTTCGGTCACGTGGATCGGAACCCTGCACGATGTAACCCGAGACGCCGAGCGCGAGGCCGAGTTACGAAAAGCCCATGAATTGGCCGAAAGAATGCGCGCCAAAAGCGAATGGCAGGCGTTCCATGATTCCCTGACCGAACTGCCCAATCGTCGGTTGTTCGACCGTGCGCTCGCTGAGCGTCTGGAAAACACCTTGTCGAAAAACGGGCCACGCGATTGCGTTCTGATCCGGATCGACGGGGACCGGTTCAAGTACATCAACGATACTCTTGGCCACGAAGCGGGCGACGAGGTTTTGAAGCGCATTGGCGAAATTCTGGTGACGGAAACTCGCGACGATGATTTGGCCGCACGCATCGGAGGGGACGAGTTTTCAATCCTTCTGGCACCGGGAACCACCACCGATAAGGCGAAAAAAATCGTGGCACGCATTCAGGACGGGCTGTCCAAACCGATGGCCTTCAATGGGCGCCAATGTCAGATCGAAGCGAGCTTTGGCATTGCTTACGTCGACGATCTGCGTGCGGCTGGCAGTGACATTCTGCCATTCGCAGATGCCGCGCTTTATCGCGCCAAGGAAAAGGGCCGCAATCGGCTTGAACTTTTCACACCCGAACTGAAAGCTGAAATCCTGAATGATCGCCAACTCGCCGGAGAATTGCAGGATGCGCTGAACAACGATGAGTTCATCCCCTATTTCCAGCCGCAAATCTGCGCCAACACAGGTCAATTGTCGGGCATCGAAACGCTGCTGCGCTGGCAGCACCCGACACGAGGAATTCTGGGGCCGGACCATTTTCTCAAAGTGGCAGGCCAGTTGCGGATGGTCCCCGAGCTTGACGGGCTGATGTTGCGAAAGGCAAAGACTTCGCTGCAAAATTGGCGCCGCCAAGGCATCAAGATTCCCAAGATCGGGTTTAATGTCAGCTCGGGTCGGATGCGCGATCCGAGCATTCTGACCGGCGCCGAGAGCATTACGCAGGACGGCACAAAGGTGGCTTTCGAGCTGCTGGAATCGATCCTGCTAGAGGAAGAGAACGACATTTTCCGCTTTCACCTGGATCAGTTGCGCGAAGCAGGTATAGATATCGAAATTGACGATTTCGGATCAGGTCACGCCTCCATCATTGCTCTCATGGCGATTTCGCCATCGGCGCTCAAGATTGATCGACGCTTGATTCAACCAGTCGATCAGGGGTTCCGCGCCCAGAAAATGGTCCGAGCAATTGTCGAGATTGCCGAAACATTTGAGATAGAGACCATTGCCGAAGGCGTCGAAACGCCGGAACAGGTAGAAATTCTGCGCGATCTTGGCTGTGATATCCTGCAGGGTTACCACTACTCGCGCCCGGTCAGCGAGGCCGATCTGGCGGTTTTTGTTCGCAAACTTTCAAGCCAGACACGTCAGGACAAGGCGGGTTAATAGTCCCGTTCAAAGAAAATCCCGACGCCGCTGCGCCCGTCTGTTCCGACGTGGCCACGCAAAGTCGTCGACGGGCTCAAATCGAGGTTCAGGTTGATCTGGCTTTGCCCATTGCTGTCCACTTCGACGTTGGTATAGGCCTTTTCGCTGATGTATTTCCCAATGCGCAGGGTTGCACCGCCTTCACCATCCGTCGTGACATCGAGATCGTCGACGCCCGTACTTTCACGCAACCTTTCGATAATTCCAACGCCGCCCTTGCCGGCCAAAGTCGCCACGGCAGAGGCAAGTTGAACGGCCTGTAATGCGGAAATGGATGATATTCCCCGCCCGAACAACAGACGGGCAAGCACTTCGTCTTCGGGCAATTGAGGATCGGATTCAAACCGGATCTCGGGCGCATCCGCCCGCCCCTCGATCGTGACGAACACGACTGTGTCTTCGGCTGTGGTGCGTGCAACCAGACGCAGCGTGGGAACCATGTCGCCTTGCAGCCGGGCCGACCCTTCCTCCAGCGTCAGGCGTTTACCCAGAATATCAAGGCGTCCGCGGATCAAATCAAATCGGCCCTGCGGGATCACATCCGCCGTGGTGCCGGTCAGGCGCAATTGCCCCCCAAGTTCGGCATCAAGTCCCCGTCCACGAACAAATATTCTGTTCAACGCGAGGATCTCAACATTGAGAGCAACCGCAACACCCGATCCGCCGCCTGAGGCTCCGGTCACATCCAACAAACCTGCATAGCTTCGGGTGCGGCGCACCGAAGCAGGTTCGTTCAAATGGATGATATCGGGGATGCTTTCGAAAGAGCCGATCCCGGTCGACGGCACACGAATCTCGGTCTGGTCCAGCGCCAGTTGACCGGAGATTGCCAGATTTCCGGGCGCCGTTCCACTCAGCCGCAGGTCACCATTGGCCCGGGTTTCGTATAGCTCCGGGTCGGTGATCTTGACGTTGTTCACCTTCAATTCGGCTTCGGTAACAAAAGGCGCTTGCAACCGTACGCGGCCATCGGCGCCGACGCGGCCCCCGGTATCGAGCGTGCCGCCGACCTCAAAATTTGCCTGCCCGCCGTTGAGCGTGACATTCGCGTCAATCCCCTTCAAAGCGTTGCGCAAACCAGGCAAGGCAAGGCGCGCACCCGCGGTCGTGATCTGCCCGCTTACCGAGGACAGGGCCAAGGCACCGTCAATGCGCAGATCAAACCGCGCAAGCCCTTGGATGGAATTGCCATTCAATCGCCGGTTCACCAACCCAAGCGGCAAAGTTCCGTTCAGCCCCAAAGCCGCAGTGCGCGCATCCTGAGCGATCTGTCCCGCCACGTTGGCCGCACTTCCGCCCGGCCCCTGAACGGCGGTGTCCAGGACCCACTGGCTGCCGCTTCGGCGCGCAGTGCCGCGAATGCTGCCAGGGCCGGCCAGTTCTGGCGCGAGCCACGCAAGCGAGCCGATCCTTGCGTCGAATTCGGCGCTTGGCTCAGCCTGTTTTGGCAGGGAAAGCTGCGCCGACAACGTAATCGCGCGCGGCGCCGTGCCATCCAGCGAGACAGTCCAACCTGCAGAATTTTGCTGCGCGCGCCCTTTCGCAGTGGCCGGGCCGGACAAGCTTGGGACAAACTTGCCAAGATTGGCCAGTCGGGCGTCAAACGTCAGGTCGCTGTCATCGGTTGCCACCCGGCCCGAACCCTGCGCGGTGACGCCGCGTGTCTTAACCTCTGCCCGGCGCAGCGTCAGCCCTTCGGAGCTTCTGAGTGCCGAGACATTCAGTCGGCTTTCGCCAGCCAGAAGATCATCGACATCGGGATTGCCAATCGCCAGATCGCGGCCCGTGGCCACAAGGTCCAGATCGAACGCCCCAGTCAAAATCGTTGTCTGCCCGTCCAGACTGGCCTGCACGCCGCCGCGCAGGTTTTGCCCCGAGATCGCGGAAAACCGCGAAAGATTATCAACCTGCGCTTTCAATGCTCCGTTGACGGTCAGATTAGTGTCCAATCCGTCCAGCGTACCGTCCCCGGTCACCTGCATGCCGGGCGCACTCAGATCAAGGTTGCTGAACTGGATCGGTGCCCCTTCGCGCCAGACGATATCTGCCCCGAGATCGAACATCGAGCCCAAAGCCTGCTGCAAGGCCGGATCAGCCAAAGCCGCCCCCTTAGCCGAGGCATCTATGCGCGCCGAGACTTGTCGCACTTCGCCATTCTGGATCGACCCGCCCGCGACCAGTTTCAGATCGTCCAGCGTGACGTCCGGGCGGCGCAGATCTTTCAGGTCGCCATTCAGCGTCCACGTATCGCCATCCTTGCTGTCGAAACTCGCCGTGATCAGCGCCATTTGAACTTTGGTTTCAGCGCCGGAAATCGGCAACTGGACCGGCGCGCCATTGGGGTCCATCAGCACCGCATCAAGCCGAAAACTCTCGGGCAAACCGCCAGCGGCCAGCGCGAAATTCCCGTTCAGGCGCAGGGCCGCAGCTGTGGCTGTCAAGTCATCCATGGCGACGCGACCGTCAGGGTAAAGGCTGATGCGGCTTCGCAAAGCGACCTCGGGGCCGAAGAAAGATTGATACTGCGGCACGAACAGAGGCGTCAGATCCCCCGAGATATCCACGCGGATCAGTCTTGGATCACCTTCTTCGCCGCTGCCCGCCTGCGTTTCGACCTGCCCCGTCAGGCGCTCTTGGCCATCGCTCAGAAGAACAATGTCGGCGGTGTAGTCGTCGATTGGCGCCGTGCCTTTTGTAGTCAGTTCAATGGCAGGCTTACCCGGCAGATTGAGAAGATTGGCCGCAATCCCGTTTTCGGCTTCCTTCAACGACAGATCGACCGAAAGTTCCTGGCTCGCATTGGAATAGCCAGCGTCCAGAACGAATTCACCGCTCGGTCCTTCCAGACGTGTGATCTCAAGATTTGCGGTGCCTTCGCCATCCGCAAGCTGCATGTCGCCCTGGATCGACGCCACCGCAGGTACGCCAATGATCGGCGCGCCCATTGTGACACGCGCAACAGAGATCTTTTCGATTCGTACGCTGACCGGCAGCTCGGGAAGAGTAAATGCGCGCGCTTCTGCACTGGCAGAGCTTTCAGAAGTAGGAAGGCGCGGCAGATCGATCTGGGCCGCGGACAGTTCGTTGATCTCGATCCGGCCACCCAAAACCGCCGTTCGGTTCCAGTCCAGAACCGCATCCGTCAACGTCAGCCAAATGCCATCGGCATCGGCGATTGTCAGTTTGTCCATCGTCGCCCGAGAGCTGAGCGCACCACGAAAGCCCTCGACCGTCACCTGGCGGCCAAGGCCCGACAGTGCACCCTCAAGGTATCTGGTCAGTCTGTCTTTGTCTTCCTGAGCGCTTGTGCTGAGGGTCTGCAAGAGCACCAGAAAAACGGCTACAATCCAACGCATCAAAAGGCCTGTCCTATTCCCAGATAGATTTGTACGCCGCTGCTGTTGTCACCGGTGACCGGGCCAGCAACATCCAGCCGGATCGGACCGATCCCGGTTTGATACCGCAGGCCGATCCCTGCGCCGCTGTGCCAATCCCCGGTGTCATCCATAAAACTGTTCGCCCCGATATAGGCCGCATCGTAAAACACCGCACCCCCGAGTTTGTCGGTGAATTTGGCACGGATCTCGCCCGACAGGCCAAGGAACGATCTGCCGCCGGTTTCGTCAGGCCCGGAATTGATCGCAAGCGACTGATAAGAATGCCCCCGCACCGTGCCGCTGCCGCCGGAAAAGAACAAAAGGTCCGGCGGCGTGTCCTTGATTGATGAGCCGAGCACCGAGCCAAGTTGCATGCGACCGGCAAAAACCAGCTTTTTCTCTTCGCCCACGGCGCGATAAGCCCGACCGTCTGCATAAAGTCGCCCACCAGAGGCGCTTCCCGACAGTCCGATATAGGGCATGGCATCAACGCGCAGGTACGTCCCTTTGGTGGAGTCCAGCGTGTTATCCCGGCGGTCCCAAGTGACCGCCAAGGGGAAGGTCAGGTGGGTGAACTGGCGCTTTCCCAGATCGTCTTCGACATCGGAGTACCGAAAGGCGACCGACGCATCCGCAGTCAATTGATCTGAAAATCGCCGCGTGATCCCGACCTCAAGGTTTGCCTGCTGCGAAAAGTACGTCGGCTCGGACAACTCTTCGAACTCAGCGCGAACAAACAGGTCAGTTTCAGGATTGAAGGTCGAGGGGCGCGTCAGGCTAAGGCTCAGGTGGTAGTCCAATGAATCCGCATCGCCATTTATCCCGGTGACAGCCCCTTCGATGCGAAACCGTTCCGCCCCGCCGAAAAGATTGCGATGCAGCCAAAATGTCGAAAGCGCCAAGCCTTCGGCGGAATGAAGCTCGGCCCCAAATCCGAGGCGCCTTGGTTTGGCATCGACAACGGCAAGTTCGACATCCATTTGATCGTTTGCATCAAGGGTCTCGGCCTCGCGCAGCGTGACCGAACTGAAGGTGCCTGTCCGCCTTAGCCGTGACGCGGCGTTCTCAAGAACCGCGGGCTCAAAAACCTGCCCGCTCGGAATGCCGGCAATCTCACGGATACGTTCGGGCCGGACAGCGCTTTTCCCGCTGATCTTCAGATCGCCAAACCGGACTACCGGACCAGGGGCGAGTCGCAGGAAAACATCCAACTCCGAAGTTTTGTGGTTTGCGACGACGTCCTGTTCGACCACGTCGGCCTTGGCATGTCCGATCTCGCGCCATGAATCGACACCAGCCAAAGCGGCATCGCGAATAACCGAGGTCTGCGCAGGCTCACCTTGATTAAAGCCCTTTGGCAATTGGGTTTTCGGGGCCAACGGCGCAACCTCGGCGCGGTCGAACACGAACAGAGGTCCGGGATCGACGGACAGAACCACACGGTCAACTTTCGGAAGTTTGGTCAGGGGGGGAAGTTCCGCCGCTTCGCGTCCATCAATCTGGATTTTGACGACAGGTCCGTAATACCCCTGCTGATACAAAGCCCCGACCAATCGGCCATAATCCGCCTGTGCGGCAGCCAGGATATCTTGCGGGTTTTTGGTGCCCTCTTTTTCAGCAGTCAAAACCAAGGACGCATTTGTCAGAATGCCTTCGAGAGTGTCGTCACCACCCGCCACTTTCAGCTTGCCCTGAAAAGCAGCCGCCTGCCCTGCAAGCAGAGAAAGACCTAAAAACAACAGCGCCTTAGCTGAATTACCTGTAAATTTTCGTCTGCTCATACATCCAGCCCGAATACTCTTGGGGGACTTGCAATTGGAAGGATCGTTCGCGTTTCCCCATTGCAACCATTGTGATGCCCCAAGCACAAAGGACAAGTGCTTTCCGGTATTTTCTTGGGGTTGAGGCGGGGAAAAAGGCCGTCAGAAAGTCGACAGCAACAGCCGGCGAACCGCCGCATGTGGATCTTCTTCGGACTCCACCACACAGCGGCCCGGCATTACCTGGCCCTCCGCAGATTTTGCTGCGGAGGGCCGCGAAGTCAGCTTTCGATTTCCAACACGAAAGCCGCGGTATCACCGCGATACTGGAACCCGAGATCGTCCCCGTCGGTGCGCTTGTTCCAGATGTTCAGGAACGCTGTGAACGCGCATTTGCGACGGTTGGGATCAAGGTCCGGTCGCAGCATATCGTCGAACGTGTTTGTGGCGCTGCCACCCGGAAGCGCCGGCGGCTTGCCCACATTGTTCGAGATGACCGGTTGCAGGACGCCCGACGAAAATGCCGTTGACCCAAGTCCGCGCTTCCACGTTATGTTGTGGTAAAGCTGGAATTGCTCGCGCGGGTGATAGGCCCTGTAGCCGACACTGAAGGTGGTATCGCCATCGCCGCCGAAGAACAGACATTCGGCGTTGAAGATCAGACCGTTCCGGCGCAGATCGACAATATCCGCAAAGACATCACGGTTGTCCCACCAGAACATATGCGTCAGCGCGCCGAAGGGCACGTTGGCGGTGGCACCGGTGTCCTGATAACGTCGGCGATAAGTGAAGGCCGCCGTGGTTTCAGCGCCGCTCAGACCGGTGGCGGGAGTCCCTTGCGGTCGCAACCGCTGTCCGTTCTCGTCAAAGACTTCGAGCATCACTAGATGTCGGACATCCGGATCGTTCCAGCGCAGGTCATCGGTATTGATATGCGCATGATATTGGCCAGCGTTCCAATCGGTCGTCGGATTTGTGTCATACGGAATTTCATAGAGGAAATTCTGCGTGTTCCCGCCGCTGCCCGCGCTTGTTGGGCCAAGGCTCACCGGGACAATATCGACCCCGCCGCCGCCATCGGGAACCGCCTTGTTCCAGGACAGTCCGGTATCGTAATAGTGCCGCGTCCCGGTCGGATCGCCGCTGCCATCCGCCTCTATGATGCTGACACGATAGTATTTGGCACCAACGTCCTGCATCCCTTCACTGAACATGAAGCTGAGCTTGAGTGTGCCGCCCCAATTGCGGTTCAGCGCAGCGCCGTCTGCAGCCGCCGGATTTGGCGCCGGGAAGACCAGACCACTGTTGTAAACCGGAGTATCCACCGAGATCGCGCTGTCTGCATTTGGTGTGATCAACTCGTGCGCGCCAGTATCCCCGATCAGATCCAGGAACACGAAATTGCCCGAGGGGTTGCCACGGCATCCATAGGCGAACGGGCTGTAGCTGGTCAGGGTCGGATTGTCGTCGTCATCATACCAATGGCCCGCCGCCACACCGTTGTAGATCGTCAGCCAAAACTGACCAAAGGGTTGCCGCACGATATAGGCGAACTCTTCGTGGCATCCGGGGCGCAGTACGTAGGGGAAATTGAACCAGCAGATGTTGAAAACGCCATCCGGGCCAAGATCTCCCTCGGCCACCTTGACGGGTTGCCCGCAATCATAGCGCCGGCAGAAAAGGTAAGGCCGGGCGTTGATATAAGCCGGGATTTGCTCGTCGCTCAAGGCCTTGATCGCGCGCAGATCTTCCGCCGCCCGCACGGCCCGCTCGTCAAGGGCCCCTTCGCGGAACATCACGTTGTCCCCGCTCGGATCAACCAAGGGAGCCGCTGCCATTAGCGGACCGGGGTCGGGAATTGGTGGAATTGGGCCGCGCGGTATCCGCTGGACGATATCTTCCAGTTCCTTGACCAGCTCGGGTATGCGTGGATCAAAGACAATCCAAGGCTCGCAGCAGCAGACCCGCCGCCAGACTTCAACCCGTCCACGGCACACCGGAAAGCATCGAAATGGCCATGCAATCAGCTGATCGATGGAACCAGCAGGCGAGAGGCGCTTGGCCGCGATTTCTGGCGCCGCCAAGAGATTTCGGGAGGTGTCGGCAGTCGGTGCGCAGCTTGCCTGCAATGCCCTGCTTTTGATCGACGGTGTGCGGTCAGCCAAAACAGGCTGCGTTGCCAGGGCAACAAGGTCGTTGAACCACCAAGGGCTGCGGCGGCATACGCGGACCCGGCCACTGACGCAGCGCAGCAAGCGCAGCCAGCCAATCCAGATCGACCTTGAGATATCGATTTGCCCCCTCTCCAATACGGCTTGGAATTGCTCGCGGCGGAATTTCAAGGCGCTGTCACTCGGGCGCCGCACCTCGTCGCCCTCGGATGGCGGGCCGATGCTGAACCGTTCGGCTTTCTTCAGAACCTCTTTGGGAATGCTTGCATTGCCGTCTTCGCCGAACTTCGCCTCGAAGATCATTTGGCGTTTTCCATCTTGTGCGGACACGACAAGATCGGGACGTTCATCGTTCGGGCTGACTCCTTCTAGATTTGCAAATAGCTTGAGTCCGTCGTTGGGTTGGCGCGCCATGGCCCCCTCCTTGGGTTAATGCCTCACACCCGACACCACCGTGCATGGCGTGAAAATCAAAAAAGGTGCCAACACCACAATCGTCAGACCGGAGCCTGACGTCATCCCGCCGCCGTTACCGCTGCGTGCGGTCATGTCATGGTGTCACCGGGCATCGTTCTATGCCAAAATTGCAAGGAACCCCGTAGGTGTCGAACAGGCACCGAAAGCTGGTTTCAAATACAGTTGACGCATCTCTGCGTTGTGCCAGTTCTACCATAGGTGGTGATCTTTTTCCACCTTTCCGAGAAGGTGTAAGCTTAAACCCGCCGAGATCGCGGATCCTGTTAGCCTGTCGAGAACGCCCAATAACAGACTGTACATAAGGCTCTGAATTTAGGAGTGAATATACCGAAGTACTTTCGTATCCGCTTGTGCGGATGTGACCTTAACTCGTGTCCGCAAATAAGTTTCTCTGTTGTTAAAGAATTCCGGCCGAGCGAATGTTAATCGATAAACGCGCCCACAGGCGGCGCTTTTCCTTCCCCTCAGGAACATTAAGCGCCGCCTATTGGAGATCATCTCTATGTCCGATAAATCTTTGATTGTGCGCAGGTTATGCCTTGGCGCGGACTCGCGTGGTTTTCCTCGACGAATTCAACCAAGCCGTTTTAGACGCTGCGAACTACAATTTTGATACCCGCTTTTCAAGGTATGATGAGTGAGGCTCCAAGTCTGCCGCATTGGTTTGGCCTTGGTCCGAGGGATCGATTTTAATGAAATTCGGGCATGACCCAACTTGTTCAAGAACGCGTCATGTGCATTTCGGGATCGCACTGCGCGTCATCGCGGGATGTCGCGTGTTTAATCGCGGACGGGGATCATAGCCGCAGTCAGAAAGCCAGCCGGCCCGCAACCGAGTTGGATGCAGGTTTCGTGGCGAAACCATGCCTTCAACTTTCAACTCCTGGACTTATCGAGAACCCTCTGAAGCTCGGCAATCAACTGGTCGATCATCTCGGGGCTGACCCCCCTGCCCCCGACCCGGATGAAATATCCGCGGCTGTCCTGCTCGCGGTGGATAGTATACCCCGCGCCAGTTTTGACCTCCCGCACAGCGCTTTTGGTGGCCGGCTTCTTATGGCTTGGCCGCCCCCCGCGCCGTTCATCCCGCGCATTGCCTTCGAACTCGCTGACCACGGGCTCCAACACGGCCCACTCGGCAACGGCGTCCTGCGGAGCGGCGTCAGCCAAAGCTTCTCGCAAGGCACTGTCCGCGCCGCCTCTCAGCGCGGCGGATAAACGCAGGCCTTGCTTTTCACTTAGGCTCTCGGGATAGCTGAGCAGGTCTCCCAGTTCCTCAAAGATCAGCGCAAACGACCGGATCTTTGACCGCTTGGCCTTGGACGCCGCAGCGAACATCTTACTTACCGACTCTTCAGTGGTGGCGAAAACACCAAGCTGCACCGAAATCGACGCAATTCGCCCGCGCTCAAACGGGCTCAGACCTGCGCGAACTTCGTTCTCCTCAACCATCGCGGCGAAGGCCTCGGGGACGGATCCGGGCTTGCGGATCAGCGATTTGATCCTGCTGTATTTGGCATCCCCCGTCAGTGCGAAAAGACCGCTGACTGCCTTGAAGCGGCGATAGCCTGACAAGATGCCATAGCGAGCAGGCCCATCGGTGTTCTCAAGCGCATAGAGTTCTATCGGCAATCGCAGCCCACTGGCCTCGATCGAGCTGCGCAATTCAAGCATGTCCTCTTCTACGAGCTGTGCCCGATCGCGCACCATGTCCTCGGGATTGATCTGCTCCAGCGGGATTTCGCGGATCAATAGCCCAGCGGCCTCGCTCTCCCGCAGGGTCTTGGCATCGAGGGAATCCCGAGCCGCCGTTGCACGGCCTTCGGGTGTCCCAACCGGGGTGGCCAGGGCAGATTCACCCGCGACCTGCGCAATCGGTGCCATCGGCGACGCGGGGGAGGTTTCGCGGCGAAACTCCTCTTCGTAGCGGTTGAGGTCTTCGGCTGAAGGGGCGATCAGTTTACGTCTCTTGGCCATCTATCACACCTCCTCAGCTGTAGGGTTTTCTTCGGTCTTGGGCAAATTCACATCCCGCCACCAGGCGCCAAGGATCAGTTCTTTGACCTCAGCCCATGTTCTGTCAAAGGTTTCGCGACCGCGCACGTAGGTGTCTCGATTGAATTCCCGGTAATCCGTCTCGTAAATGCCGGAAACCTGCTCACCGGCTTGCCCCACCATGGCCGTGAAATCCTGCCGGTAAGTGGTCATGAAATCCCCAAAATAGGCTTGGATGACATTGGCCAGATCGGTCTGCTGACCGGCGTCAAATCGGGTGATCAATGCCCGCACGGCGTCCCATTCAAAGCGCACCTCCTCCAGCCCTTCGCGGCGGCGCATGGCGTTCTCACCTTCTTCTATCGAAGCGAAGGTCGAATAAAGCATGTCAAAGAACCGCCCGGTTGAGTCGAACTCGAGGAACGATGCGCCAAGCGGCACAAGAAGGATGTCCGCCGCCGCCAACGCGTTGATCGTCAGATAGCCAAGGGCAGGCGGGGTATCGAGGAAGATCAGATCGTATTCGTCCAGCAGCCCTTCGGTTTCGAGGAAGCCGTTAAGCGCATCCCAGAGCGGCCAACCGCGCGATTGCATCCGCCAGACCGGAACCTGAAATTCCGCCCAGTACAAATTCAGCTGCGCGCCGATCAGGTCGATGTTGGGCCAATGCGTTTTCTGGATCACCTGTTTCGCTTCGAAACCCAGCGCCTCGGTCAGCGTTTCATCGAAGGGCAGGGGAGCTTGACCGGCGGCCTCCCGAACTTTGTTTTCTTCGGTCATGTGGGTGGCAAAATGTTTGGCCAAAAGCGGGAAAGCCGTCTGCCATTCGTCCGCCACTTGGCCACCCATGATCGAAGTCATGGAACCCTGACTATCGAGGTCAATCACCAGAACCTTGTAACCGTCCAGCGCGGCGGACATCGCCAGATGCGCACAGGTCGAGGTCTTGCCGACCCCCCCTTTGAAGTTAGCCACGGCAATGGTTTTGGCCGCAACGCCCTCCGGGCGCCATGGACGGTACTCGCGCGACGCGACGCCTTCTTCGGCAAAGTGATCTCTCAGCCGTAAGACATCTTCGAGCGCAAACCATTTCGATCCCCCCTCACCGGTGCCTTGTGGCAAATCCGGGTTGGATTTCAGAACTCGCCGAAAATGTGCTGGCGCAACGGGGATCAGATACCGGCAAACCTCCCACGTTGAAAATCTGCGCAAACGCTTGCGGCCATCGGGCATATAGCCACGCTTGGCGAGATCATCGCGGCCTTTCGCGGCGAAGGCGGCGGCTTTGGCGAATCGATTGGTGGTGATAGGGTCGCTCAAAGTCTGCGCGGCGATTTTTGGGTCGATGTTGAAATAGGGCGGGGGAGGGGGCTTACCTGCGGAATTCATGCTGTCCTCGTGATGTGCGGTTATATGCACTATATGCGCCTGAGTATCGCACATGGTCGCAGGAAAGGGAATCGGGATGTCGCAAAACTCGACGTTCAGGCTTCTTTTCAAGAATAAATCAAGGAAAAGCACAGACTATAGGTTGAGAGTCTTTTATGTACTTTAGAATCTTTAAGCGTATAAAGGTGTTCTTATTCAGATAGTTAATCAAGTTTCGGGACCAGTATACAGGATCATTGGCACCCATCCTCGGGAGCTTGGGGACCAGGACACGGGAAAAGCGGTGCCGATTCGCAGGAAGACGGGTGCCAGACTCCGGGAGAGGCAGTTTTCCACTGGATTATCCACAGCAGAGCTGCCAAATGGGGTCTCAGGTGCCATTCTTCCTCCCGTATTTGGGTCCCTTTGCGCCGATAGGCACCCATTTGCGGGACCACACCTTCTTGTATTCAGGCACCCACGGAATGCTTGATCACTGGTTCCTTGGATGCGATACTGCCTCAAAACACAAGCCTGATACAAAGGTGAGCAGTCATCGATACGATTCCCAAAGACGCGCTGTCCGGCGCCCTGCGGCGTGAGAGCGTCAAAAAGAACGTGGCGGCGATCCACGTTTCGGGAAAGCTGTCGCTGCTTCAGCGTAAGCTGAGCAATGTGCTGCTGCTGAACGCCTATGACACGCTGGTGACCAGTGCCAGCCACAGGATAGATGCCCGCACTTTGTGCCTGATGATCGGCTACAATTCCAACGACACTGACACGCTAAAGACCGCGCTGCGTGGGCTGGCCGAGACCGTGGCGGAATGGGACATGTTGGATGAACGCGGGCGGCAGGAATGGGGCGTCTCGGCGTTGCTGTCTTATGCCAAGCTGCGCGACGGGATCTGCGAATACGCCTATTCCCCGGCCTTGGCGGAAAAGCTGCACGATCCGAAAGTCTTTGCGCTGATCAATCTGAATATTCAGCGCCAATTCACCGGAGGCCACGCGCTGGCCCTCTACGAAAATTGTTTTCGCTTTGTGAACACTGGCAGCACCGGTTGGTGGCCATTGGAAACGTTTCGGCGCCTGATGGGCGTCGATGGATCGGATTATTATAAAAGCTTCAAACAACTGAATGCCAAGGTGATCAAATCCGCGGTCGCCGAGGTCAACAAGGTCAGCGATATCATTGTGACGCCCGAGACCCGAAAGATGGGGCGCTCGGTTACGGACATTAGGTTCAGGATCAAACGCAATCCGCAATTGGCGATGATGAATATCGACGATGGCGAGGGCGTTCGAACCGGGGCGGTGTATCAGCGCCTGTTGGGGCTGGGGGTCAGTGACCGGCTGGCACGGCAATGGATCAGTCAACACGGCGAGGACCATGTCGCTGACAAGATCGCCTACGTGGCCGCTCAGGACGGGGTGAAAAGCCCTGCACGCTATCTCAGCGCGGCGCTGCGCGAGGATTTCGGCGAAGCAGTAGGGCAGGGGCCTTTGGTGGGCCGTGCAGCCCGGTTGAAGCGCGTTCAGGATCTTGTGGCGGCACGCTCGCCCACGCAGCGGGATGCGGACCGACGACTGTTCCTGAACCAATTGGCGGACTCGGGCAAGCGGGCGGATTTCGAACGACATGGCTGGATGTCAGCGTTGAACGCCGAAGCCGTCTTTGCCTTTTGGGAAGATCTGGAACCGGGGGCCTTCGACGGGATCTAACCCTTTGCCTGAAGGCACAACGATTGACGGGCGGCGGATTAGCCGCCCTTGAGCCGCTGCATGAGAAAGATCTCATTCTCTTCCGTGATCGGGATATGACGCCCCGTGGTAATCTCGCCGTCAATCGCCACCGAGACTCCGGCTTCGAGCAAGGGGCCAAGGCCTGGATGCGCCTCGGTCAGCGCATCCAGCATTTCTCCGACGGTCGAGGCCTCGACCGTGACCGCCTGTTGACCGTCGGTGAGACGGCGCAGTCCGGACCACAGGTTGACCTCGACCATCGCCATGTCGTTACCCCTTCGCCGCCTTGATCGCCGCCAGAACCTTGGGCGGTGACATGGGCAGGTGCCGCAGACGTGCGCCTGTGGCGGCGTGGATCGCGTTGGCGATGGCGGGCAGGGGCGGGGTGATGCCGGTTTCGCCGACACCGCGCACGCCGTAGGGGTGGCCGGGGTTCGGCACCTCGACGATCACCGTGTCGATCATCGGCAGGTCGGACGCCACCGGCACGCGGTAGTCCAGAAAGACCGGGTTCAACAGATGCCCGTCCTTGTCATAGACGTACTCTTCATTCAGCGCCCAGCCGATCCCCTGTGCCGCGCCGCCCTGATACTGCCCCTCGACGTAAGAGGGGTGGATCGCGCGTCCCGCATCCTGAACCACAAGGTAGCGCAGGATGGTGGTGCGCCCGGTTTCGGGATCGACCTCGACATCGACCACATGCGTGCCAAAGCTTGCACCGACACCGCCGGGAACGGATTCATGGTGTCCGGAAATCGGGCCGCCTGTGCTGCCCATCTTGCTGGCAATCTCTGCGATGGTCATCGGCCGGAACTTTCCGGCGTTTGGACCGGCAGGTTGCGCCGCGCCATCCACCCATTCCACGGCATCTTCGTCGATGCCCCATTCATTGGCGGCGCGGCGGCACATTTCCTTGATCGCATGAGTCGCGGCTTCGACCGCGGCCTTGCCGCTGGCAAAGGTGGCCCGGCTGCCGTGGGTCGGCTCGTTCACGCCAAGCGCACCGGTTTCGACCACGTTCACCCGCACATCTTCGTAAGGGATGCCCAGCGTTTCGGCGGTCATCAACGCGATCGAAGCGCGGCTTCCGCCGATATCCGGGGTGCCGACAGACACCTGCGCAGTGCCGTCCTCGGAGATTGCCATCGAAACCGAGGTTTCGCCGCCGTGGTTGAACCAATAGCCCGAAGCGATGCCGCGGCCCTGATTGGGGCCAAGCGGGGCAGAGAGGTTCGGGTGCGTCTTGGTGGCCTCCAGCGTTTCGATCAGGCCGATGCTGCCGAATTTCGGGCCATAGCTGGCCCTGTCCCCCTCCTTCACGGCGTTTTTCAGGCGCACGTCCAGCGGATCAAGGTTCAGCTCGCGACACATTTCGTCGACAAGGCTTTCGACTGCAAAGGCCCCCATGGGCGAGCCCGGCGCGCGGTAGGCGGCACATTTCGGGCGGTTGGCCAGAACGTCATACCCGACGTGATGCACGGCAGGCAGTTTGTACGAGGCAAAGGCGCAATACAGCGCCATGTCTACCGGTGCGCCCGGAAAGGCACCGCCCTGCATGCGGAATTCGGCATTGGCGGCAGTGATGCTGCCATCCTTTTTCATGCCGATCTTGACGTCCATCGAGGCGGATGCGGTCGGCCCGGTTGCGCGAAGCACCTCAGCGCGGCTCATCACCAGCTTGACCGGACGCCCACCCGCCTTGCGCGACAGCGCCAGCGAAAGCGGTTCCATGAAGATCGTGGTCTTGCCACCAAACCCGCCGCCAATCTCGGACGGAGTGACGCGCAGTTGCGACGCATCCAATCCCAGAACGGCGGTACACATCTTGCGGATGAACCACTGGCCCTGTGTGCAGACCCACATTTCGCCCTTGCCGTCCTCGCCCAGCTGGCCAAGGCAGGCGTGCGGTTCGATATAGCCCTGATGGGTTGCTTCGGTCTTGTAGCTGCGCTCCATCACCAGATCGGCCTCGGCAAAGCCGGCTTCGACGTCGCCGTGACCGAACTCCATGTAGCGCACCACATTGGGCGGGCTGCCTTCGGGGACGGTGGCATCGGCGGCACCTTGGCGGATCACCGGGGCGTCGGGTTTGATCGCCTCGTCCACCTCGGTCACATGGGGCAGAACTTCGTACTCCACCTCGATCAGGCGGGCGGCGTCTTGCGCCAGCAGCGCCGAAGTGGCGGCAACAGCCGCGACCGCATGGCCGTCATACAGCGCCACGTCCCCGGCGATAGTGTTTTCCTGCAGGTTCCAATCCTCACCGGTCAGCCCGGTGGGAAAATCGGCGCGGGTGACCACCGCCTTGACGCCTTCCAGCGCCTCGGCCTTGGAGGCGTCGATTTTGACGATGCGCGCATGGGCATGTGGCGATCGCACGACCGCTGCGAACAGCATCCCCGGCGCCGAGATATCGGCACCATAGCGCGCCCGACCTGTGACCTTGTCCAGACCATCGGGGCGGTTTGGCCGGGTGCCGACCAGCTTGAATTCCTTGAACTCGTCTTTAGCCATCACGCAGCCTCCCCACGCAGTTCGGCGGCCGCATCCATCACGGCGCGCACGATCTTGTCATATCCGGTACAGCGGCACAGGTTGCCTGCCAGCCAATAGCGGACTTCGGTTTCGGTCGGTTCCGGGTTCTGCTCCAGAAGCGCCTTGGCGGCGACCAGAATGCCCGGCGTGCAGAACCCGCACTGAAGCGCGGCGTGTTCGATGAATTTACGTTGCAGCGGGTGAAGCTCAGCGCCCTTGGCCATGCCTTCGATGGTTTCGATGCTCTTGCCTTGGGCCTCGACCCCAAGCACGAGGCAGGAACTGACAAGCGTGCCGTCCAGCGTCACCGAACATGCGCCGCAATCGCCAGTGCCGCAGCCTTCTTTCGAACCGGTCAGGCCAAGGTGGTCACGCAGGCAGTCCAGCAGGGTTTCGCGCGGATCGGTGAGGAACTCGACCGGATCGCCGTTTACTGTGGTTGTCACATGGATCTTGCTCATTTTCAGGCTCCTTTCGCCCGGTCATAGGCGATGCGGGCGGCGCGTTTCGCAAGCACGCCCGCCACGTCGGTGCGGAATTCGATCGTTCCGCGTTTGTCGTCAATCGGGGAACAGGCGGTGCGGGCCGCAGCGACCAGCGCGTCGATGGCCGCGTCGTCCAAGGTGGTGCCGATGATTGCGGTGGCGGCGTCCGGGACAACAACCACGGTGGGGGCGACAGCGCCAAGAACGACGCACGCTTCGGTGATGGTGTCACCATCCAGCCGCAGATTGACGGCGCAGCCGACAACAGCGATGTCCATTTCCGTGCGCGGGATAAAGCGCAGATAAGCGTCACCCCCATTTGCGCCGCGCGGCGGCAGGGTGATGGCCGAGATCACTTCGCCAGCGGCCAGTGATGTCTTGCCCGGCCCTGTCGGGATGTCCTGAACTGCAACCTCGCGGGTGCCATCAGGGCCGGTCACGGTGACCATGGCGCCTGCGGCCACCAGTCCCGGAACGCTATCCGCCGCTGGTGAGCCATTGCACAGGTTGCCGGTCAGGGTCGCACGACCTTGAATCTGGGTCGAGCCGACCAGTTCCATGCCTTCAACCACGCCGGGCCAATCGCCGGTCAATCCATCATGCGCGCCGAGTTCGGCGCCAGACACAGCGATACCAATACGCCAGCCGCCCTCGGGCGTTTGGGCAATCTCGCGTACGCCAGCGATCTGCTTCAGGTCGATCAGATCGTCGGGGATCACCATCCCCGCCCGCAACTGGACAAGTACGTCGGTGCCCCCAGCCAGAAACCGCGTCACGCCAGAGGCCGAGGCGGCGACGCGGGCGGCTTCCTCGAATGTTTCAGGTGTGTGGTAACGCATTTCGGTTCCTCTTCGTGCGGAATGTATGCCGGTGGCAGGCCCACCGTTTGATGACAGGCAGGCGCCCAAAGGCGCGATGTCTTGGCAACACCCTGCCAGTAGCCGCAGGGCTCCGCAACACCCGAGCGCAGGTCATTTGCCATTGCTTGCCTATCGCCGGACGCTCGGCAATGCTGCGCGGATCACGGCGACCCAGCGGTCATGGCAATTTACAAGAGGAGAGGTGTAATGCTGAAGGGCAAAACAGCGATCATCACTGGCGCAAGCCGTGGTATCGGCCGGGCCTGCGCGCTGCGGTTGGCCGGGGCAGGGGCCTCGGTCGTGTTGCACGGCACCAACGCGCAAAAACTGGCGGACCTCAAGGCCGAGATCATCGCGGCTGGCGGAAGGGCCGAGGTCTTTGTTGGCGATGTCGCTGACCCCAATACCGGGCCTGCTGCGGTGGCCTTTACGCTGGACAAGTTCGGCTCAGTCGATGTGCTGGTGAACAATGCGGGGATCAACACGCGGGCGCCGACGTTGGAAATGTCGCTTGAGGACTGGAACCGGGTGATCGACGTCAACTTGAATGGCACATTGCACTTTTGTCGCGCGGTGCTGCCGGAAATGATCCGTCAGAAGGGTGGGAAAATCGTCAACGTCAGCTCGACCACGGCCAAGACCCCTCACAAGAATGCCGCGCCCGCCTATGGCGCTTCAAAGGCCGCAGTGAATTATCTGACCATGCATCTGGCTTATGAAATGGCCCCGCACGGTATCCGGGTGAATGCCGTTTGTCCCGGCCCGGTTGAAACCGACATGTCGGCGCAATGGAGCACGGACTACCGGGAAAAAGTCACCGCCGGCGTGCCTTTGGGCCGGCTTGGGGCGGCACAGGACATAGCCGAGATTGTGCTGTTTCTGGCATCTGAGCAGTCTGCGTTCATCACGGGCGAGTCGATCAACGCCAATGGCGGAACGTATATGAATTGACCCCTTGTCCAATGCCGGAATGCTGACAAATCCAAAGCTTAAACCCTTTGACAAAAAATGAAAAAGACTGGAATATCGGACAACTGAACAAATTGCACTCGACCCATGCCGCACCTTGCCATAATCGCAGATGATCTGACCGGCGCTTTGGACAGCTCGGCGCCATTTTCCGGGTCTGGAAAGGTGGTGGTTGCCACCGATGCGAATGCGATTGAAAAAGCCCTGCAAGAACAACCCGATGTGATCGCGGTTTCGACCCGCTCGCGCGAAATCGCGGTGGCCGAGGCGCGGGACCGGGTGGCACAAGTACTGCGCCAGTTGCCGGCTGAAACGCGGCTGTTCAAAAAGATTGATTCCCGGCTGAAGGGCAACATCGCCGCCGAGCTGGAGGCTTTTGGGCCGCGCCACATGCTGGTTGCACCGGCCATTCCTGACTTTGGGCGGGTGGTGCGGGGCGGCAGGTTGTCCGGCTTTGGTATTGAAAGCCCGATCAATGTGGCCAGAGTGTTGGGCCGCGCTGCGGACATGGCCGTTATCCCCGAGGTGACAAGCGCCGAAGACATGCACGAGGCTTTGCGCGATTTGGCAAGTGATACGATCCTTGTTGGCGCGCGCGGGTTGGCAATGGCTCTAAGCGGCATGGCGCAGGCCCGGGACGTTGTGTTTGATAGGCTTGCAGGGCCGATTTGTTTTGCGGTTGGATCAACCGATCCGATCACACTGGCGCAGGTTGCGCGGTTGCGGCAGGTTCGTGGCGATATTCAGGTGATCAAAGCGCCCGGCGGACAGGTTCCGGAAATTTCGGGCCCGCCAGCAGAGGTCACTTTGTTGCAGATCACTCCTGGCGAAGACACCTCCGCCCGAAGGGCAGCACAACGATTTGCTGAGGGTGCCGCACCAGTTTTGCGCCTTGCGCAAACCGTCTTGATGACGGGTGGTGCCACCGCCGAGGCCATGCTTGATGAACAGGGGATCGACGTGCTGACCGTCACCGGCGAAGTCCTGCCCGGGTTGCCCTGTTGCCGGGTGGGGGAGCGCAGCTTTCTGACCAAGTCTGGCGGCTTCGGCGATGCCGAAACCTTTGTCAGGCTCGCCGAGATGGCCAAACATATGGAGGGTTGCGGCAATGACTGAACAACGCCCTGGCAAAGGCCCCGTTGCGGCATCCAATCGCAAAAGTCTGCCGGATGAAGTTTTTCAAAAGCTGATGCGTTCAATCAAATCCGGCGCTTACGATCCGGATGAACGCTTGCCGACGGAACATGATCTTGCAGCTGAGTTTCAGGTCTCGCGCCCGACGATCCGCGAGGCGCTGCGGCGGCTGCGGGAACAGGGCCTGATCTATTCGCGGCGCGGCGCCGGCAGCTTCGTGCGTCAGGCCGGGGTGCGCGAACCTTTGGGTTTTGGCAGTCTCGAAAGCATCGCGGATCTGGACCGCTGCTATGAATTCCGTATCACGGTAGAGCCCGAAGCCGCCGCGCAGGCCGCGCTGCGGCGCGGTCCCAATACCCTTGAGGTGATTTCCGATGCGCTGGGGTTGATGCGCGACGCGACGGCCCAGTCCCGGCACCGCGAGGATGCGGACTTTGCCTTTCACCTCGCCATCGCCGAGGCCAGCGGCAACCAGTACTTCTCGACCGCGATGCAGGCGCTCAAGGAGCATATTGCCGTCGGGATGCAGTTTCATGGCCTGTCGCTAAAGGCATCAAGCGACGCGCTGGATGCGGTCTACCGTGAACATAAGGCGATTTTTGACGCGATCCGCGACGGGCAGTCCGATGAGGCCCGCGATCTGATGCGCCGCCATTTGAAAGGGTCGCGGGACCGGTTGTTTGATGGGCGGCAGGCCGAAGGCGGTTAAAGCCCCAGTTCGGTTGCCAGCTCGGCTGGAGACAACGATCCAGATGGGCTTTTTTCCCGTGCCAGCCGCGCGGCAAGAGCCGCGGCACGGCTGTTCAGCGGTGCGTCACTTCCGTTAAGCCGGGCGATCAAGGCAATCTCACCATTGAGATAGTCGGTTTCGATCGATCCGGCACCACGAGCCAAGCTTTGCGTGGTCGAGCCGCCAATCCGGTCAAGCCCTTTGATCGGCTCGATGGTCAAGAGCGTCCCGCGACGCGGATCGCCTGCGCCCATGTCCTGCCAGCGAATTCCGGCCATTTGATAGACCGCCTCAGCCTCTTGTTTGAGCGCGGCAATGATCTCGGGCGCTTTTACGCTCCGGCCCAAGGCGGCCTCGACAATATTCCCAAGATTGACCAGCAGCTTGCCGTATTTGTTCTGCATCGCCTCGTCCTGAACGAAGGTCTTGATGCGGGCCTCGGTCAGGGCGGCGGCCAGCGCATCATCCACGGCATCGCAGCCCTGCGGATAGCGCCCGATGTCAAAGACCCCAAGGTTCGGGTGGCCAAAGACAATTGCCTCGTCGGCTTGCATGTATTCGGCGGGCAGCATCACGTTGACGGCGTGGACATTGGGAAACAGGCGCAGCGCCATAGCTTCGTTGGCAACGCCGTTCTGCATGCAAAAGATCGCCTGGTCGGTGAAACCTGCCGTGCGCAGGGCTTCAAGCGCGGGCACCGTGTCCTGACTTTTGGTTGCCAGCAAGATCACGTCGTCAGGGCGCGGGGTGATTTCGGCTGGCGTCTCGACGCAGGGCAGGGCGACGGTGTCGTTGCCGTAATGGCTGCGCAGGGTCAGACCCTTTTCGCGGATCGCCTCCAGACGTTTGCCACGCGCGATCCCAAGGACATCCTTGCCTGCCAAGGCCAGCGTCGCGGCGACCACGCCGCCGACCGCGCCGACGCCAAAAATGATGATCCGCATTGCCAAGCCCCTTTTCAGTACGCCGCGCGGTAGATCGCTTCGATGTCAGTCACGCTCATGTCGCGCGGATTGTTGTCCATCAAGCGCCGGATGCCATGCGCCTCGGCGGCCCAGGCTGGCAGATCGTCTTCGCGTGCGCCATGCGTCTGCATCGACATTTCGATCCCCAGAGTGTTGCAGTAGTCGCGCGTTGCCGCAACCACGGTTTCGGGATCATCCGTGGCTGGCAGGCCAAGCGCCGTCAGCACCTCGGCCGTCTTTTCGGCGCGTGCGGGGGCGTTGAATCCCAAAACGTTCGGGAACAGCAGCGCGACACTCAGGCCGTGCGGAATGCCAGCGCGGGTGCCCAGCGGATAGGCCAGCGCGTGACCGGCGGCGGTGTTCACCGGGCCGAGGCATAGCCCGCCGTAAAAGCTGGACAGCAACATCCCGGCGCGGGCCTCGGCATCTGAGCCATCCTGCACGGCGCGGCGCAAAAATTGCCCCGCAAGCCGAATGCCCATGCGGGCGTAGTCATCCACCAAGGGGTGCGCGTTGATGTTGGTAAAGGCCTCGACGCAATGGGCCAGCGCGTCAACGCCGGTCGCGGCGGTGATGGCACTTGGCACGCTCATCGTCAGTTCGGGGTCCAGAATGGCGATGTCGGCGGCCATAAAGGGGCTTTCGACAGCGATCTTCATGCTGGTTTCGCTCGAGGTGATCAGCGCGCGGATGCCGCCTTCGGAGCCAGTGCCTGCGGTCGTCGCCACCTGCGCCAGAAGCGAAGATTTCTGTGCCACCTTGTTTGGCCCGGCGACCTCGATCAGGGTTTGATCGCTGTCCCACAGTGCCGCAACCAGCTTGGCAACATCCATGACCGATCCGCCGCCAAGACCCACTACAAGATCGGGCTTGCAGGCGCGGGCCGCTGCCAATGCAGCCTCTAGATCGGTGTCCTTGGGTTCGGGGTGTACGCCGTCAAAAACGGTGATCTGCCCGCGCAGGCCCAGCTTGTCGATCATCCCTGCGGTCACGGGCTGTGCGATAATCAGAACTCGGGCGTCCTTGGGTGCCCAGTCGCCAAGCCGCGCGGCGGTGCCGGTGCCAACCTCAAACCGTTTGGGCAAGTGCAGGGTGATTGCGCGTGATATGTCCATAGGGTCCTCTCTCAGCCGTCAAGCTGCTGCATTTGCGCCCAGACATCCTGCTGTTCGGCCTTGGTCAGCTCGACCAGCGGCGGCATCAGGTTGAGCCAGCCAAGATCGCCGCGCGACCGCGCGAGCATGGTCTTGACCGTCGGCAATTGAACATAGGCGTTGGTAAGCTCGCGCCAGTCGTTGATCCGGGCCTGTGCGGCGCCGACCTCATCGGATTTCGTCGGGTCGTTCCAGCCGTCCCAAACCGCACGCAGCGCGTCCGCGCGAAGGTTCGATGTGGCCGTGATGCAGCCTGCTCCGCCGACGCGCAGCAGGGGCAGCATCATCGGATCGGCTCCGGCCAGAACGCCCAGATCCGGGAACCGTTGGCAGAGCGCGGTCATGTTCTCCAGATCGCCCGAGCTGTCTTTGATCCCGCAGACGATACCGGGGAACTCGGCCATCAGCCGGTCGATCAGGTCGTGGCTGATCGGGATCTGCGTGACCTGAGGAATGTGATAGAGCACGACCCGGAGACGGTCATCACCAATCCCCTCGATCACCCGCGCGTAAAAGCGGAACAGCCCTTCGTCGCTGACACCTTTGTAGTAGTAGGGTGGCAGCAGGACGACGCCCTTGGCCCCAGCCTGCACCGCGTGGCGCGTCAGGGACAGCGTGTCACTGACCGATGGGGCCGAGGTGCCGGGCAGAAGGGTATTGGCGGGAATGCCGTGCTCGATCGCGGCGTCAACCAGCGCCATGCGGTCATAAAGGCCAAAGCTGTTGGCCTCGCCAGTGGTGCCCAGCATCGCCACGCCGTGGCAGCCTTCGTCCAGCAGCGCCCGGCAGTGTTGGGAAAACAGCGCCAGATCTGGCTTGCCATCTGCAGTGACGGGCGTTGCGGCAGCGCAATGGACGCCGTGGATCGCGTGTTTCAATGTCCCCTCCCGGCGGCCAGTTTGCGCGCGTAGGCGATGGCCTTTTCCATATTCTCATGGCTGGCAATTCCCTTTCCCGCGATATCGAACGCGGTGCCATGATCGACCGAGGTTCGGTCTATCGGCAGCCCAAGCGACACGTTTACTGCCGTATCAAAGGCGACCAGTTTGACCGGGATATGTCCTTGGTCGTGATACTGCGCGACCACCAGATCGAAGGCTCCGCTGTAGGCGCGGTGAAACACCGTGTCGGCGGGAATGGGCCCCTCGACGTTGATGCCTTCGGCCAGTGCCGCCTTGACGGCAGGGGCGATCTGCGTGTCATCCTCGGTGCCGAAAAGCCCGCCTTCCCCGCAGTGGGGGTTGATGCCTGCCACGGCAATCCGCGGGGTGTCATAGCCCAGACGTTTCAGGTGCTCATTGCCGATGCGGATTGTCTTGAGGATCGAGTCCGGTGTCGCCCTGTCGATGGCGTCGCGCAGGGACACATGGGTTGAATTGTGCACCACCTTCAGCCGCTCTGATGCAAGGATCATCCATGCTTTGGGTGTGCCGGTCAGATGCGCCAGCATCCCGGTGTGGCCGTCATAATGATGGCCCGCCGCGTTCAGCGCTGCCTTGTTCAGTGGCGCGGTCACGATGCAGCCTATTTCATCCGCCAGCGCGGCTTTGACTGCCGCCTCCATAAAGCGAAAGGCCGCATCGCCAGCCCGCGCGTCGGCCTTGCCCCAAGGCAGTGGGGCGCCAACGACGGGGATGTCGGTGACCGCCACGTCCTGTCCCGGCATCAGGCCGGTCTGAACCACCACTTCGGCGGCTTGAAGTGTTGTGAGGCAGCCAAAGATGCGGGTCTGTGCCCTGTCTTCTGCGCTCATTGCGGCCACGGCCTTGAGGATGATTTCCGGGCCGACGCCTGCGGGATCGCCCATCGTGATGCCAATCATTGTGCCTCCAGCCAGTCGCGGGTGAGCCGCACATATTTGATCGCGCGGCGATGGTAAGTATAGGCAAGGTGCAGCGTTCCGGCGTCATCCTCAACCAGCGAGGGGTAAGACATTTCCTTGTTGGCGCCGTCAACCGAATTGTTGGACAGACAGTCGCCGGGGCCATCTTCGACCACGATCCGTTTGGCGAAGCTGCGCCCGCCGTCATCCGATATCGCCAGTGTCATCGGCGCCCGGGGCACACCCCAGATCGGGTTGCAGCCGCCGCCTGCATTGGGGCGGTTGTCGTCCTTACCAAGTTCGTCATAGAGCGAGGCGCGGCGCGCGAGCGGGTACATTTCGGCGTTGGCCGGATTGCAGGCCATGGCGACGCGTCCATCCCGCAATCGGATCACAGAAATTGACGAATTATTGTTGGGAACATCGGTCGGCTCTGGCGCGCTCCAAGTTTCGCCGCCGTCATGGCTTTCGCAGCGGTGCACAAAGTCGGACTGGCGGCGGCGGAAGAAGGCGGCGTAGTGGTTTGGGCCGAGCGGTACGAGAGTCATATGCACGCAGCCCATCGACTCCGGCACATGCACCACACCCCATGTTTCGCCTGCATCCTGACTGATCGCCAGCGCGGCAGTGTCGTGGCTGCCGGTCCAGCGTTCGCCGGGGCGTGATACGCACATGAAAAGCGGTAGCAGCCAGGCGCCGTCGGCGCGCAGCTGGATAGGGGCGCGGATGAAGGTTCCCAGTGGCAGGGGCAGATCGCGCGGCGGGCCTCCTTCGGGGAGCATGCGCACGACGCAGGCGTCTTGATTGCCGCCGGGCTGTGCGGTGTGCAGGATCAATCTGCGTCCGTCTGGTGCATCGAACTGCACAGGATTTTGCTCCGAGCGGTCGGGATCGTCGGTCAACTGCTCGGCCTCTGACCAGCCGTCCGCCTTCATCTTCGAACGCCAGATGGAAATGTCGGACTTGCCTTCCAGTGATCCGCCGAACCAAAGGCAGGACAGCCCGTCAGCGTCCAGCGACAAAAAGGCTGCGTGATTCTGGATGCAGGGCGAAGGCAGCAGCGCGTCCTCCCGGCCTGCACCGTTCGGCGTCAGGCGCCCATCCATTTGAGCGACGATGTCTTCAGGAGAGAGCGTGCGCACCGATTCTATTTCCTTTGACTGTTTCGGGCGAGGGTGACGCGGCAAATCTTTCGACCTATAGTTACAAGTTGTCAAGTTGAAAGTTTGCATCGTAAATCCGTAATGGAATATAAGTTCATGTAATAAATAACAAATACATGAAAGTCGATCTTAGATTCTGAGAAAAACCAAAAATGTTGACAAGTTACTGGTTGCCTGAAACTATCTGGTATGACCACCGCTGCGCGTGTTTTACGTCTTGCGGTTACTTTTGTTGGAGCTGGGATGGCAACGGCCGGATGGAGCAAGGATACGGACCGCGCAGCACTTTTCGGCGTTGGCCTGATGCTATTGGCTGCGGTGTTTGGGGCCATCGATTCCGTCTTGGTGCGGCATCTCGCCGGATCGGTGCACCCCTTTGTCATGGGCTTCACCCGGGCGCTTTTCGGACTGCTTGTTGTTCTCCCCTGGATCGTGGCGCGGCCCGGCATCCTGAGATCCAACTACCGGTTTCGGCATGCCCTGCGTGCGGCCCTCAAGCTGGCTTCGCTTCTGGCCTATTTCGTGGCCTTCGCCACCGCGCCATTGGCGGACGTGACGGCGATCGCTTTTACGTCACCGATCTTCGTCACCATCGGCGCATGGCTGTTTCTGTCGGAGCGCCCGAGGGCGCTGCGGATCGCGGCCGTGGTCATCGGGTTTGTCGGGGTTTTGGTGGTGCTCAGCCCAGGGCGACAGGCGGGGATTTCCAGTGGCTTGCTCTTTGCGCTTTTGGGTGCGGTGCTGACCGCGCTCATTCAGCTGATCCTGAAGCCCATGTCCGGGCGCGACACGACCGAAGCGCTGGTCGCCTGGAACTTGATCGCAATGGTGCCAATCGCCGCCCTGCCTGCAATTCTGGTCTGGGCAACTCCGACGCCGTACGAATGGATGATCCTTGCGGTGCAGGGACTTCTGGGCGCAGCGGCAATGGGGTGCGTCACGCGGGCCTTCTACTTTGCCGAAGCCTCTCTGATCGTGCCGGTCGATTTCCTGCGCCTCCCCATCGTGGCGGCACTCGGGTTCTTTCTGTTTGGACAGGTTGCGCCGATGTCCACATGGATCGGGGCAACGGTCATCTTTGTCGCGATCCTTTTGATGGCGCGCAGCGCGCGGGGACAGGTCAGGCCGCAGCCATGAGCGCGTTATCGAAACTCGGCCAGAACCTGCGTGATGGTTTCGCGCATCCGCGCATAAAGCGGTGTGTCGCGCTTCTTTGGCCCAATGGTCAGGTACAGGGAAGAGCGGAAGCGTTTGGGTGTGGCGATGGAGCGATAGGTCAGATTGGCCATCTGAACCGATTGCGCCGAGGCGGGCACCAACGACACACCCAACCCGCCGTTCACACAGGCGAGGACTGTCATGGTCTGGCTGACCTCCATGACGATTTCCGGGGCGATGCCTTCGCTGGCGAACAGCGCAAGGTGTTGCTCGCGCAGGAAACCGCCGCGATCCGCCGAATAGCCGACAAAGCTTTCGTCGCGCAGGTCGGCCAAGGTGGGATCGGCGGCACGGGTCAGGGGATGCGCAGCCGGCAGCGCCAACACAAAGGGTTCGTTGACGACCTGCAAGCTCTCTATCTCGGGGTGACGACGTGCGGTGCGGGTCAGGCCCAGATCAAGGCGTCCCGACAGCAGAGATTGGACGATTTCGTAGCTCATCATCTCGGCTGGCTTGAAGGTAACTTGAGGCAAAGCGTGACGCATTGCCAGAGCGATGCGCGGAACGAATTCGATGCCCGCCGAGGGTACAAAGCCAAGCGCAACGTCGCCCGCTTCGCCGCGCGCGGCCTGACGGGCCATCAGCACCGCGTGTTCCGAGCGTTGCAACAAATCGCTTGCGCTAACCAGCAGGCTTTCGCCAGCGGGGGTCAGGCGGACCTCGCGGTTGGAACGTTCGAACAGGGTCTCGCCGATAGCGTATTCCAGCAATTGGATTTGCCGCGACAGCGGCGGTTGCGTCATGTTCAGGCGCACCGCGGCGCGGCGAAAATTCAGTTCCTCGGCCACGGCAATAAAGCAGCGAAGTTGGTACAGCTCATAGGCGGACTTGGCCATTCAAAGCGCTCCGATTGGGGGCTGGCCTGGGAAGCATGATACAAAATTTGGATCAATTCAATCCAAGGTCGGAACGTTCGACCGGAATTTGATGCGTATCCTAAACGGAATTCCGGCACGTCCAATGAGTCGTTGGCCGGAGAACTTGCGGCCTGAGGAGAGGTCGCCGGAATCGGGGATTAGGGAGGAAAACCATGACCCATACCTTTGGACGCCTTTCGGCAGTATTGCTGGCGACGACTTTCGCCAGCACGGCTTTGGCGCAGGACAATTCGCTTACGGTCGTGTTGTCGGAAGAACTTGAAAACGTCGAGCCTTGCATGGCGTCGAAGTCGAACATCGGCCGCGTCATCCTGCAAAACGTCTCGGAAACGCTGACCGAGCGGGTGCCTGGCTCTGGCCTGCAACCGCGCCTTGCAGAAAGCTGGGAGGACATGGGCGGCGGCACATGGCGCTTTCACCTGCGCGAAGGCGTGAGCTTTTCGGACGGCACCGCGCTGGATGCCGCTGACGTGGCCTTTTCGATTGAGCGCAACAAGTCTGACAAATTCGTCTGCGAGATCGGCGCCAAATATTATGGCGGCATGACACTGACCACCAGTATCGTTGACGACACCACGATCGACATCACGTCGGATCCGGCGCAGCCGATCCTGCCGCTGCTGATGTCGACACTGACGGTTCTGCCCTCGGAAACCGATACCGAAGCCTTTGTCGATCAGCCGATTGGCACCGGCCCCTATACCTTTGACGAATATGCCCGCGGCCAGCACATCAAACTGAGCGCGCGCAGTGACTATTGGGGCGATGCGCCGACAGTGCAGAATGCGACCTATGTTTTCCGGTCCGAAAGCGCCGTACGCGCCGCAATGGTCGCCGCAGGTGAAGCCGATATCGCGCCGAACATTGCACTGCAGGACGCCACGGATCAGGCGACCGACTACAGCTATCCGAACTCGGAAACCGTCTATATGCGCCTCGACAACAACACGGCGCCGCTGGATGATGTCCGGGTCCGTCAGGCGCTGAACTACGCGGTCGACAAAGAGGCCTTCGTCGGCACGATCCTTGCCAATGGCACTCTGCTTGCCACCGGCATGACCCCGCCTTCGACCATCGGCTACAACCACGATCTGCAGCCCTATGCCTTTGATCCGGAAAAAGCCAAGGCGCTTCTGGCCGAAGCCAAGGCAGATGGTGTTCCGGTCGACAGCGAGATCCTGCTGATCGGGCGTCTTGAGAACTTTGCCAACGTCACCGAAACCATGGAGGCCCTTCTGGCCATGTGGCAGGACGTCGGCTTTAACATCAAGCTGAACATGGTCGAAACCGCCGAGTGGAACGAGTACTACTCCAAGCCCTTCGTCGCGGACAAAGGTCCGATCTTGGTCGAAGCGATGCATGACAACGCCAATGGCGATCCGGTCTTTTCTATGTTCTTCAAATACGCGTCCGAAGGGGCCCAGTCTGGTGTTACCGATGCCAAGTTGGACGGTATGATTGCAGCTGCGACGGCGGCAACCGGGGACGAGCGGGAAACTTTGTGGAAAGATACCTTTGCCTATATCTTCAACGATCTCGTTGCAGATGTTTTCCTGTGGCACATGGTGGGCTTTACCCGCGTCAACGAACGGTTGGATTTCGAACCGACCATTCGCACAAACTCTGAACTGCAACTGGCGCAGATCAAGTTCAAGTAAGTCAAAAACAATCTTCGCGGGGGCAAGTCCAAAAGCCTGTCTCCGCGTATTCGACCTGCGGAGCCGTCATGACAAGCTTTCTGAGCAAACGCGCGATCGCAAGCGCCATATCTCTTATCGTGCTGATCGTGCTGGTCTTTTTCCTGTCACGTCTGACAGGTGACCCGGCCTCGCTGTATCTGCCGGTGGATGCCTCGGCCGAAAGCCGCGAAAGGTTTCGCGAGATCAATGGCCTCAACGATCCGCTGATCCTTCAGTTTTTTCGCTATGTCGGGGATCTGGTGCAGTTCGATTTCGGCATGTCGATCCGCCGCAGTGAGCCGGCGCTGGATGCAGTGCTGCGCGCCTTTGTCTGGACGCTGCAACTGGCGGTGATCACCATGTCGCTGGTGACAATAGCCGCGATTGCGGTGGGCAGCCTGGCGGCTTTCCGGGTTGGCGGGCTGTTTGACCGCCTGGCCACTTTCCTTTCCCTGATCGGTGCCAGCGCCCCGGATTTCTGGATTGCAATCGTGGCGATCGTGGTCTTTTCCGTGAACCTTGGCTGGGTGCCAACTTCGGGCACCGGGACGGTCTGGCACTGGATCCTGCCGATCATGGTGCTGTTCATCCGGCCCTTTGGCCTGATCGTGCAAATCGTCCGCGGCGCGATGATCGCGGCGCTCAGTTCGGCCTATGTCAAAACCGCCCGTGCCAAGGGTGTTCGCAATCGACCGATCATCTTTGTCCACGCCCTGCGCAACGCCATGTTGCCTGTCATTACAGTGATTGGCGATCAGGCTGCGGCGCTGTTGAACGGAGCCGTGGTGGTCGAAAGCGTTTTTGGGTTCCCCGGTGTGGGCAAGCTGATGATCGATTCAATTCTGCAAAGGGACTTCACAGTGGTATTGGCGGCGATCTTTGTCACCGCGGTTGCCATATTTGTCATGAACATCGTGATCGACATCCTCTACGCGGTGCTCGATCCCCGCATTCGGTACTGACCCATGGCCGTCACAGAGACCTCGCAACCCTTGCCCGATGCGCCGCCCGCCTGGCTTTCCATTTTGCGGATGCTTTGGCGGGACAAGTTCGCGCTCTGCGCCGCGATCTTCCTGCTTGTCGTCGTGTTTTGCGCGGTTTTTGGGCCAATGTTGCTTGATGGTATCGCGACCAAACAAAACCTGCGCGGGCGCAATGCGCCGCCTTTTGACTGGTCCAAGGCATGGGTTTACTGGCTGGGCGGCGATGCGCTTGGCCGGCCCCTGCTGGCGCGGATGATTGTTGCAGCGCAAAACACCATGATGGTCGCGGCCGGCGCGGTTGTTGCCTCAATGTGCATCGGAACGGCGCTGGGGCTGATTGCGGGCTACACCTTTCGGATCACCAGTCAGGTCATCATGCGACTGGCGGATGTGATCATGTCCTTTCCCTCGCTGCTTTTGGCGGTGATCGTGCTTTATATGCTGTCGCCTTCGGTGGGAAACCTTGTGGTTGTGCTGGCGATCACGCGGATTCCGATCTACCTGCGCACCACCCGCGCCGAGGTGCTGGAGGTCCGCGAACGCATGTTCGTGCAGGCCGCGCAGGTCATGGGGGCCAGCACCCGAAGGATCGTGTTTCGCCACATCCTGCCCATCGTCTTCCCAACGCTTGTGACCATCGCTACGCTGGATTTTGCCTTTGTCATGCTGGCGGAAAGCTCGCTCTCGTTCCTTGGCATCGGCATTCAGCCGCCCGAGATAACCTGGGGTTTGATGGTGGCCCAGGGGCGGCCCTATCTGACCAACGCCTGGTGGCTGTCTTTCATGCCGGGTCTTGCCATCATTCTGACCACGCTGTCGCTGAACCTATTGTCAAACTGGATGCGCACCGCGCTTGATCCGGTTCAACGCTGGCGGCTTGAGATCGCGAGGAAATCGAAATGACCGGTCATCTTCTTGAAGTGCGTGGCCTCACGGTGGATTTCCACACCGCGCAAGGGATCGTGCATGCGGTGCGCGATGTCAGCTGGCATCTCGACCGGGGCGAATGCCTTGCCATATTGGGCGAGTCCGGCTCGGGCAAATCAGTTTCGGCCTCGGCCATCATGAACCTGATCGATTGTCCGCCGGGCGATATCGTCGCCGGTGAAGTCCTGTTCGAAGGCCGCGATTTGCTGCGGATGACCGATGAAGAACGCCGCCAGTTGAATGGCAAACGCATCGCGATGATCTTTCAGGACCCGCTGAGCCATCTGAACCCTGTCTATACCGTGGGTTTCCAGATCGAAGAGATGATGACCGCGCATGGCACGCCAAAGGACAAGGCCCGCGCCCGCTGTCTTGAACTGCTCAAACGGGTCGGCATCCCTGAGTACGAGGACAAGATCGACGCTTATCCGCACCAGTTCTCGGGCGGTCAGCGGCAACGTCTGATGATCGCCATGGCGTTGGCGCTTAAACCCGACATACTGATCGCGGATGAACCGACGACAGCCCTGGACGTGACCGTTCAGGCGCAGATCCTCGCGCTGCTGGAAAAGTTGCGCGAAGAGACGGGGATGGGGCTTTTGCTGATCACCCATGACTTGGGCGTCGTCGCCGAGGTCGCGGATCGCGTGGTGGTTATGAACTCGGGCCAGATCGTCGAAACCGGCAGCGCCAGCCAAGTTTATCACAACCCTGTGCACCCCTATACCAAAAAGCTGATTGGCGCTGTGCCGGGCAGCGGCCAGATGACCGCCCCGCTGCAAACGGACATGAAGCCGCTTTTGGAAATCAACGGGCTGACAAAGTATTTTGGCGCCTTTGCCGCGTTACACAGCGCCAACCTGACGGTTCTGCCGGGGGAAACCGTGGCCATTGTGGGCGAAAGCGGGTCGGGCAAATCGACCCTTGCCAAGACCTTGCTGCGGCTGGAAGTTGCGACCTCGGGCGAGGCGCTGTACGAGGGCAGGGACCTTGTCACCATCTCTCCGCAAGAGCTGTACAAGTTGCGCCGCGATATCCAGATGGTGTTTCAGGACCCGACGCAATCGCTGAATCCGCGGATGACGGTCTATGACATCATCTCAGAAGCGTTCATCATCCATCCGGACATCCTGCCCAAGGCGCAGTGGCGAGACCGGGTGCGCGAGTTGCTGGATCAGGTCGGGCTGGAGGCTGGGCATATGCACCGCTATCCGCACCAGTTTTCGGGTGGGCAAAGACAGCGGATCGCCATCGCCCGGGCCCTTGCGCTGGAACCCCGGCTGATCGTCTGCGACGAAGCTGTTTCCGCGCTGGATGTTTCCATTCAGGCGCAGGTTATCGACCTGTTGACCCGACTTCAGGATGAATTGGGGCTGAGTTATCTGTTTATCGCGCATGATCTGCCCTTGGTGCGCGATTTCGCCCATCGCGTTGTGGTCATGCAGGGGGGCAAGATTGTCGAGCAGGGCCCCGTGGCACAAATTTTCGAAAACCCGCGCATGGACTACACCCGCAATCTCATGGCCGCGTCGCTGAACCCGGACCCGGATATTCAGGCACAGCGCCGAGACGCGCGGCGCGCATTGCAAGAGGCTTCGTAATGGGCAAACCTGACGTTCTGGTAATTTTCCCCGCTCGGCCCAAGGCAATGGCCCAGTTGGAAGCGGCTTATACGCTGCATCGCCTTGATGAAGCGACCGACAGAGGCGCCTTTCTGGCAGAGTTTGGCCCACGCTGTACCGCGATTGTGACCAATGGCCATGCAAACCTGACCCGCGCCGATCTGGAGTATCTGCCCAATCTCAAGATTGTCGCCTGCTCCTCGGCAGGGTTCGAAAACATCGACGATCAGGCGCTGCGGGAAAAGGGGATCCCTCTGACCAACAGCTCGGACGCGTTGTATGATGATGTGGCCGATATTGCGCTGCTGCTGACGTTGGCCTGCCGCCGGGAGCTGGTCCATGCGCATGATTACGTCCGTTCGGGGGATTGGGGCGAAAAGGGCATGTACCCGCTGCTGTCTTCGGTCAAAGGCAAGCGCGCCGGGATCGTCGGGCTGGGCACCATCGGCTCAGCCATTGCGCGGCGGTTGGAGCCGCTGCGCGTCGAACTGGGCTATACCTCGCGCAGTCGCAAGCCCGTGGACTACGCCTTTCATGAGACCGTCACCGGCCTGGCCACCTGGGCGGATATACTGATTGTCGTTGTTCCGGGAGGTCCTGATACCGAAGGGATGATCAATGCCCAAGTGCTTGAGGCACTGGGGCCGCAGGGCACCTTGGTCAACGTGGCGCGTGGCAGTGTCGTGGACGAGACCGCGTTGATCGATGCCCTGAAAACCGGCAAGCTGGGCAGCGCAGGGCTGGACGTCTACCTGAACGAGCCGAACCCCAACCCGGCGCTCACCTCATTGCCCAATGTCACACTGTACCCTCACCATGCCAGCGGAACCGTGGAAACCCGCGATGCCATGGCGCAAACGGTGGTCGACAATCTGGCCGCCTTTTTCGCGGGCGAACCCCTGCTGACGCCGGTCTATGCCCTACCGGACAGCACCGAATGAACCCGCTGTTGTCCTATTTCCGCTGGCCGATGATCCTGACGGGTCTGGGTTTGGCGCTGGCGTGGTGGCTGGGCTATCAAACAACCGGGACCGCTGCGGGCGGGCTGTCGTTCTTTTTGATCGGGTCGGTTCTGGCGGTGCTGGAAATCTCGCTCAGTTTCGACAATGCCATCGTCAATGCCAACAAGCTCAAAGATATGACACCGGTCTGGCAGCGCCGCTTTCTGACCTGGGGTATCTTGATCGCAGTCTTCGGTATGCGCATCGTCTTTCCATTGGCGGTTGTGGCCATCGCGGCCAAGATCGGCCCGATCGAAGCCATCATCCTTGCCGCCAAAGCCCCGCAAGACTACGCCCGCATCATGGACGAGGCGCATCTGTCGATTTCGGCCTTTGGCGGGACATTTCTGATGATGGTGGCGCTGAATTATTTCATCGATCAGGACAAGGACGTGGACTGGTTGCGCGCGATTGAGACGCGGCTGCGGGACTGGGCCTCGATCCGCGGGCTTGAGGTGGCGCTGGTGCTGGCGACGGCTCTGGCTTTTTCAGTCAATCTGCCGGGTCAGGAGGGGGCGGAATTCCTCTTTGCCTCGGTTTGCGGGCTGCTGACCTTTCTTGCGGTGGAACTGCTGGGCCATGTGCTTGATGCGTCGCAGGAAACCAAAAGCGCGGCGGCTTCGGGCGGCCTCGGCGCCTTCCTTTATCTCGAAGTTCTGGATGCCAGCTTTTCCTTTGACGGGGTGATCGGCGCCTTTGCCCTGACGCAAAACCTGTTTCTCATCGCCATCGGGCTGGGGATCGGGGCGCTTTATGTGCGGTCGATGACCCTGATGCTGGTCGAACGTAAGACACTGGCGCAATTTCGTTATCTGGAACACGGCGCTTTTTATTCGGTGCTGGTGCTGTCGATCATCATGTTCGCGCAATCGGTTGTGCATATCCCCGAAGTTATCACCGGGCTGATTGGTGCCTGCCTGATCGGTCTGTCTTTGATGGCCTCAATCCGCTACGAACGCTCCATCGAAAGAGGCTGACATGTCGCAATCAATGTCCCGTCGCGCGCTCTGGATGCAGAAGATCGCCGATCAGATCAGCCACAGTCTGACCGAACGGATCGCCGATGGAACGCTGTCACCCGGCGACTATGCCGGCTCGCGCGATGATCTGGCGGCGGAATTCATCACCAGCGGATCCGTCGTTGACCGAGCCATCGAGGCGCTTGTGGACGAGGGCTGTCTTGTCGAGGGTCCGGACGGCGGGTTCGTGGTGGCCGAACCCATGGGGGGCGAAAATGCCTTTGAACTGCCGAAAGGCGAAACTCTGGCAGATGTGAGGGCCATTTTGGAAATGCGCCTTGGATTGGAAGCCGTCGGGGCGGCGCTGGCCGCTGAGCGACGCACCGATGCCCAGCTGGATGTGATCCGACTGGCCAAGGAGGCTTATGAACAGGCGGCGAAACGTGGCGAGGGTGCCGCGCAGGCCGATTTCCGGTTTCACCACGCGATCGCGGCGGCCAGTGGCAATCAATACCTGTCGGACCTGTTGAACCACCTTGGCCCCTTGCTTATTCCGCGGATGCGCCTGTCGATGCCGCGCGGACCCGAGGCCGGACGGGACGAACATTTGCAACGCTCGGTGAGGCAGCACCGTGCGATCTATGACAAGATCGAAGCGAAGGATTCAGACAACGCGCGCATCCTGATGCGGGAACATCTGCTGAGCGCGCTTGAGTTGATCGACACGATGTCCGTGGACTAAAGGGGCCTGAAGGCCGCTTAGAAATCGAGACCCAGATCAACCGTGCGGGCCGAATGGGTCAACGCCCCGGACGAGATATAATCGACGCCCGTGGCCGCAATCGAGGCGATCCGATCAAGTTTGACGTTGCCGCTGGCCTCGGTCTGCATTCGACCGTTCACCATGCTGACCGCCTGCCGCAGCATATCGTTGTCCATGTTGTCCAGCAGCACGACGCTCGCGCCGCCGGTCTCAAGCACTTCGGCCAGTTGGTCCAGACGGTCCACTTCGATTTCAACCGCCATCATATGCGAGGCATGGGCCTTGGTCGCCTCGAGCACAGCGCGCACGCCCCCGGCTGCGGCAATGTGATTGTCCTTGATCAGGATCGCATCGGACAGCGAATAGCGATGATTGAAGCCACCGCCATGCAGAACCGCCAGCTTTTCGACCACGCGCAGACCCGGCGTTGTCTTGCGGGTACAGGTGATCCGCGCTTTTGTGCCCTTCGCCTCGGCCACGAACCCGGCGGTTTTTGTGGCGATTCCGGTCAGGCGACCGGCAAAGTTCAGCGCGACACGTTCCCCCGACAGGATCGCGGCGGCCGAACCCTTGATTTCCATCAGAACGTCGCCTTTGCGGCAAGGCCGTCCGTCTGCGATATGCGTGATGATCTCAAGGGTCGGGTCAACAAGGCGAAAGGCCAGCGCCGCCACTTGCATCCCCGAGACGACAGCCTCTTCGCGCGCATTGAGCCGCGCGTTGTAAGTCGTGCCGGTGGGGATAACGGCGCGGGTTGTCACGTCGCCATAGCTGCCAAGATCCTCCATCAGCGCGTTGCGCACGAGGGGTTCCAAAATCAGGTCGGGAACGGTGGCAAAGCTCATGTCTGGTCCTTGATGACTTGGGTGCGGTAGGCCATGGCCTCGGCAAGATGAATGCGCGACCGTTTTCCAGGGCCGGGCAGCGTGTCCGGAAAGTCCGACCGCGCATGCGCCCCGCGACTTTCTTTGCGCTGAAGGGCGCAGACGGCGATCAAGGTGGCGGTCGCACACATGTTCAGAAAGGCCGAGCTGCCGGCGTGTGCAGCTTCGAGATCGGCGATGATACGCAGCGCTTGGCGCAGGTCGGTCGCATCGCGCACCACGCCAACAAGGTCGGTCATGGTGCGGCGCAGCTTGGCGACAGCCGCGTCATCCGGCGCCGTGCCGCCGGTTTCAAAGCTGACCTCAATCGTTGGAACGTCGGCTGTGGCGGGGATCGCGGCTTCGATCCCGTCGGCGCAGATACGGGCGTAAACAAGCGCCTCGAGCAACCCGTTTGAGGCCAGACGGTTGGCTCCGTGCAGACCTGTCGATGATGCCTCGCCGCAGACCCAGAGATTGCCAAGGCTCGCGCGGCCCTGCATGTCGGTGGCGATCCCGCCCATGTGGTAATGCGCGGCGGCGGCGACCGGGATGGGCTGAACGGCCGGGTCGATTCCATTGCGGGCGCAGTATTCGGCCACGGCGGGAAACAGGTCCTTGATCCGCTCGCCCAGCACCTGGCGCGTGTCCAGCATGGGGCGATTGCCGGCCTGCGACTGGGCAAAGATCGCCCGGGCCACGATGTCGCGCGGCGCCAGTTCGGCGTCGGGGTGCACGTCCAGCATGAACCGCGTGCCGTGCTTGTTGATCAGTATGGCGCCTTCACCGCGCAGGGCTTCGGTCGCCAGTGGCGCGGGATCTTCGCCGACGTCAATCGCAGTCGGGTGGAACTGGACGAATTCAGCGTCGGCAATCTCGGCCCCGGCTCTTGCGGCCATGCCGATGACCTGACCGCGAATGCGCGGCGGATTGGTGGTGTTCGCGAACAACCCGCCCGAGCCACCGCCCGCCAGAAGATAGGCCGCGCCGCGCAACATGACCGGGGTTGAGCGGTCATCATGGGCCTGCTGGATCGCCACACCCGTCACAACGCCATCGCTGACATCCAGACCCGCGGCCATGGTGCCTTCGAGCACTTGGACCGAAGGCGTTTCGCGCACCTGCGCGATCAGCGCCTCCATGATTGCGGCACCTGCCTGATCGCCCTTGACCCTCACGACGCGGGCATAGCTGTGGGCGGCCTCGCGGGACAGCACATAGCCGCCATCGTCGGTCCGGTCGAAAGGTGCGCCGCGCGTGGTCAAATCAAGGATGTACGCGCGTGCCTCGCGGGTCACAAGATCAGCGACGGCCGGATCGACGGTGCCCGCGCCCGCGCGTACGGTGTCGCGTGCGTGGTCGGCGGGGCTGTCGTTGTTGTCCATTGCAGCGGCGACACCGCCCTGAGCCCAAGCCGAGCTTGCGCCCAGCCCGAGTGTCTCGGGCGAGATCATCACCACCGGGCGGGGGGCAAGTTTGAGCGCGGCATACAGACCGCCAAGGCCCGCGCCGACGATGACGATCCGATCCGTCGTGATTTCCTTCATCGACGTCTTACAGTCCCAGTTTGCGCGACAGATCGATCATGCGCTGCACGGAAAGACGCGCCTTATCCGCCACAGCGGGATCAATTTCGACCTGATTTTCCATGCTGTGCAGCACCCAGAGGATTTTCTCGAGCGTGATCTTCTTCATGTAGGGACACATGTTGCAGGGCTTGGCGAATTCGACCTCGGGCAATTCGTCTGCGATGTTCGAGGCCATCGAACATTCCGTCACAAGCATCGCCTTTGAGGGCTTATGCGCGTGTATCCAGTCGAGGATGCCGCTGGTCGAGCCGGTATAATCTGCCTCGGCCACCACGTCAGGGGTGCATTCGGGGTGCGCGATGATCTTCACGTCGGGGTCGGACTGGCGGTAGGCACGCAGATCCTCGGCGGTGTAAAGTTCGTGCACGATACAGGAGCCTGCCCAGTAAACGACCTTTTTCTTTGATTGGTTCGCCACGTTTTGCGCAAGGAACTGATCGGGGGTCATGATGACCGTGTCGCCTTCCATCGCGTCGACGATCTGCAAGGCGTTTGAAGAGGTGCAGCAGATGTCAGAGGCGGCTTTTACTTCGGCGGTGGTGTTCACGTAGGACACCACAGGCGCGCCGGGATACTTGGCGCGCATTTCTTCAACGCCCTCGGCGGTGATGCTTTCGGCCAAGGAACAACCCGCTGCCATGTCAGGCATCAATACGGTCTTTTCCGGGCTGAGGATTTTCGAGGTCTCGGCCATGAAATGCACGCCCGCCTGCACGATGACATCGGCATCCACCTCGGTGGCCTTCATCGCGATCTGGAGGCTGTCGCCCACGTAATCGGACACGCCGTGGTAAATCTCGGGCGTCATGTAGTTGTGCCCCAGAATGACCGCGTTGCGCTGTTTCTTCAGGTCATTGATGGCTTTGACATAGGGTGCGTAAATTGCCCATTCGGGCGGCGGCACCACACGATCCATCCGGCTGTAGATATGCTGCATGGATGCGGCCAACTCGGGCGACGGTGCGAGATCGTAATGCTCGGAAAGCTCCGAACGAATTTGACTGTAATCGAGCAACAGCAAGTCTCCGGTTGCGAGGTTTGGCACGTCGTAAACGCTTTTGCCGAAAATACCCAGCCTTGCCGGCAGATTCGAGCGGAAACTCTCTGCTTGTGCAGGGCAATCGTCTATCGCTTCAGAATTGCACAGGAAAACAGGACTCTTCCCACTGAGACCGGGGTGTCTTTCCATAATTCGACTAACATGGATCAGCGCGGGTTCTCACAAAGCGGTGTATTGGAAGGCAGTCTTGCTGTGCCTGCTTGTTTTTCGGGCGGCTTGGCGCGGGCGCGAACACTGCAAAGAGCTGGAAGTCCCTGGCGCCGATGAACTCGGGTAGGGTCGGTTTCCATGCGTTTCGCGTCTCCAAGACCCGAAACCGATCACCGTCAGGAGCAAATACATGCGGATAAGCTTGGGCTGCCGTCTACAATACAACTTGCCGCAACCAACGCAGATGATTGCCATCTTGAACGTGCATTATTCTCGTGTCGGCGATCTTGAGCGACCCGACTATCTGGTAACCACGCCAAGCGTGCCGATCGAAAGCTATCGGGACGGCTTTGGCAACTGGTGCACGCGGCTGATGGCGCCGCAGGGCGATTTCACACTGACCACGGATGGCATATTCCGCGACACCGGTTTGCCCGATCCCGCTTCGCCCGGCGCGTGGCAGCATGAAGTGCAGGACATCCCCGGCGAAATGCTGGTTTATCTTCTGGGCAGCCGCTATTGCGACACCGACATCCTCTCGGATGAAGCCTGGCGCCTGTTCCAGATGACCGAGCCGGGATGGCAACGGGTACAGGCGATCTGTGATTTCGTGCACAACCATGTATCCTTCGACTACATGCAGGCCAATTCGACACGCACTGCATCGCAGACACTGGCCGAGGGGCGCGGCGTTTGCCGTGATTTCACCCATCTGGCCGTCGCCTTTTGCCGCTGCATGAACATTCCGGCGCGCTATTGCACCGGCTATCTGAGCGACATCGGCGAGCCGTTGCCGCATGCGCCCGGGGATTTCGCGGCCTGGATGGAGGTTTATCTGGGAGGCCAGTGGTGGGTTTTCGATCCGCGCAACAACAAGCCCAAGATCGGCCGCATTCTTGTCGCGCGCGGGCGGGACGCTGCGGATGTCCCGCTGACCCACAGTTTTGGTCGCAATATCATGACGGACTTCAAAGTTTGGACGGACGAGATCCCGGAACCTGCCTCTTGATGCGACACGAAACGTCGTAAACCCGGCGCGAAGCCCTATATTCAGACAAGCCAAATGCATTCTCGTGGCGTAGCCTCCGGTGGCTGCGGGACTGCGGCGGCCAGCCCTGACATCATGAAATCCAAACCCGGCTTTGGCTGGCTTGTCGCGTGATGGGTCACGCGGAACGGCACAGCACATGAAAGGACGCATGCAATTGGAAGACCATACCAGCAAGACCGTCGCGGTCTTTGCGCGGCCCTTTACCGTTCCCGGCTTTGACGAGACGCTACCAGCTGGTGAGTACGATATCGAAACCGAACTGAGTTCGCCCCCAGACCACCACAACCCGGAGATCTGGAAGGCTTCGGTCATGGTTCACCTGCATCCGCGAACCTCGCATCCCGGCCTGGCGCGGAGCTTGACCGTGTCATTGGCGGATCTCGATCGCGCACGCGCAAAGGACAAGCTGTCTGGAAATGAACTGTCGCAGGTTTTTCTGGAAGAGATGCTTGCTGACCCGATGGTGCAATTGGTGATGGAGGCGGATGGCGTTTCGGAAATGCAGTTGCGCCTCCTTTATTCTGGCGCGCGGACGAAGCCCTAATCGCAGCACCACCTTGCTATTGCCAATCCGGGGCAGAGAGTTCCAATTGTGGACAGGTTCGGAAAATGAGGTGCCCGCATGAGCGTTTTCGAAAAGTATCTGTCGGTCTGGATTGCCCTTGCGATGGTGGCCGGGATCGTTGTCGGCAATATCGCTCCAAGCTTGGTCAACGCTATTGCTGCCGCTGAATTCGCGAGCGTCAATCTGGTGGTCGCGGTTCTGATCTGGGCCATGGTCTATCCGATGATGGTCGGGGTCGATCCGGGATCGTTGCGCGACGTTGCCCGACAACCCCGAGGCCTGTTGATCACGCTCGTGGTGAACTGGCTGATCAAACCCTTCACCATGGCGGCGCTTGCGGTGCTGTTCTTTCAGCACATCTTTGCCCCGTGGATTCAGCCCGAGGATGCGATGCAATACGTTGCCGGGCTTATCCTGCTTGGGGCCGCTCCCTGCACGGCGATGGTTTTTGTCTGGTCGCAATTGACCCGCGGCGATCCGACATATACGCTTTTGCAAGTCTCGGTGAATGACTTGATCATGGTCATCGCTTTCGCGCCCATCGTGGCGTTCCTGTTGGGGGTCACCGACATCACGGTGCCTTGGGAAACGCTGGTCTTGTCGGTGTTGCTGTTCATTGCACTGCCACTGGCTGCGGGGATGCTGACGCGCAAGCGGCTGGGGGATGACGCCGCGATCGAGGCGTTTCAGGCGCGGGTCAAACCCTTTTCCGTGGTTGGGCTGATCGCGACCGTGATGATCCTGTTTGGCCTTCAGGGGCAGGTGATCGTGTCCAAGCCGTTTGTCATTGTGTTGATCGCAGTGCCGATCATGCTGCAAAGCTATGGCATCTTTGCGCTCGCTTATGCGGCGGCCTTTGCCCTCAAGGTGCCGCACCGTATCGCGGCCCCCTGTGCGCTGATTGGCACCTCCAATTTTTTCGAACTGGCGGTGGCCGTCGCGATCAGCCTGTTTGGCCTGAATTCAGGAGCCGCGCTGGCGACGGTGGTCGGGGTGCTGGTCGAAGTACCAGTCATGTTGACACTGGTTGCCATCGCAAATCGCACACGCGCGCGCTTTGCCACGTGACGTGATAAGTGGTCCGCCTGACGCTTGTCGTTGCGGTGGCCCTTTTCATTTCAATAATGGGCCGGTCTGATCCAGATAGGTTGGGTCAAATTCGGCCAGCGCGACCAGTCTTGCGTAGTTGTCAAAGGTCACCCGGCCGTCGCGGAACGTGACCAGCCCGTCTTCGCGCAACTTGCGCAGAACGCGATTGACGTGCACCGCGCTTAACCCCAGCGCATCCGCAAGATGGTATTGCGTCAGCGGGCAGAAATAACCTTCCCGGCTTCCCATGCCGACCAAGGCCAGCCGCGCGCCCAGTTCCAAAAGAAAATGCGCCATACGTTCATTCGCATCGCGCCGGCCAAGCCCCACCAGATGTTCAACCACCATGGCCTCGTCCCGCGACAGCGCCCAGAGAATGGCAGTGGCCAAGCGGGGCGTTTGTGCGAACGCGTCCAGCAAGTCATCAACCAGAACTTCGGCAGCCTGAATGTTCACGATTGGCTCGATGCTGTGATCCGATGCGTGCAGCAGGACGCTGCGCAATCCGAGAAAGTCACCGGGGATCTGAAAGTCTACGATCTGCCGCGACCCATCCGGTTGCAGCTTGTATGAACAGGTCCAGCCGGACGCCAGAATATAGGCCGCCTGCTGGGACTGGCCCTGATGAACCAGATCGCGGCCAGCGACGAATGCCTTGCGGCGCTGATGCAGCCGCTGCAAGACCGCCAACTCCTTTTCAGACAGGGCGACAAAGGCAGAAAGCTTTTTGGTGAGGGGACTGCGATCTATGGCGTTCATGTGCCCTCCCGGGCCGGTGCGGATATCATGACGAAAGCGGGCTGGAGACTGCTTTCGATCAGTTCAGCCCGAAACTTTTTCTGCGAAGATGCTTGTGTCGATGCGGCCTTGCTCGCCGCCACCCAAATTTTCGGAAGCCCTGCGATGCCCGATCACTCAGATTATTCCGGAATGGCCGCTCTTTCGATTTGCGAAGCCCTCCTGCTTGCGATGAACGATCACGGGTTGCTGCCCGAGCATGAGATCGTCGGGGTTTTGCGCGATGCGGCAGCGACCCACGAGAATGCCGCCGGATCGGATATCGACCTCGCCAAACATGTGGCGGTCGCGGGGCTGATAAACAAGATCATCGCTGGCGGAAACTCGGTCCGGCGCAAATCGGTACCGGCAAAAGACGACAGACAGGATGACTGAAGGCACGCGGTGGCATGGTGATTCCATCACCCTGACCGCATTGGCAAAGATGTGACTCAACCGTTTGGTATCGAAAGGAAAACAGATGTCCAAGGGTGACAGAAAACGTGGCAATCGTGAAGTGAAGAAGCCGAAGAAAGTCAAGGACAAGGTCATTGTGACAGCTGATTTCACGAAGGGCAAAACCGCCGTGAATATCGGGGAAAAGAAAAAGCCCTGACCCCGTTCGCGCTGGCTTGGACCCGCGCCTTCGTTGATCTGACCAACTCGAAGCAGCGGGCGTGATTGCATTGGCAGTCACGCCCGTTTGGTTGCGCTCGCGCCGTGTGTCACGATCTTTGCACAGTTATGTGAAGAGCGTAATGCAGTCGTTGCGCGCTAGTCTTAAGGATACCGGCCCAAAACTGGACCATTTCGTTCACAAGGAAGCCCAAGCATGACGGTCAGGCAACGCCTTACGATGACAGTGGTGACTGCGTCCATGATCAGCTTGGCAGTCCTTGTCTTCAGCGCAGTCACGACACAGGCACAGGACACTCGATTTGCGCAAAGCTGGCCGAAGACGGATTTTTCGCGCAGCACCGTCGATCTGTCTGATGTCATCTCGGGCGGGCCAGCGAAAGACGGGATACCGGCGCTGTCCAACCCGCCCTTCATCCCGGCGCAATCGGAAAATCGTCTCGATGCCCGGGAACCGGTGATTACCTTTGTTCCGCCCAAAGGCCCGGCGCGGGCTTATCCAGTGCGCTACCTGATGTGGCATGAGATCGTGAACGATACCGTTTCCGGGCGCCCGATCACCGTCACGTTTTGCCCGCTGTGCAACACGGGTATGGTTTTTGACCCTCGTGTAGACGGCGAAACGTTGGATTTCGGGGTCTCCGGCCTGCTGCGCCATTCCGACATGATCATGTACGATCGACAGACCGAAAGCTGGTGGCAGCAGGCGCTTGGGCAGGGGATTGTCGGGCGGCATGCAGGCAGGCAGCTTGAACAATTGCCCGCATGGATGGAAAGCTGGGCGGCGTTCCGCACCGCCTACCCCGAAGGGCAGGTGATGGACGAGCCGAAGTTGCCGCGCAGCTATGGTACCAATCCTTACCGCGGGTATGACACCGCGCGGCCGTTTCTGTACTCGGGCGAAAACCCACCCCATGGCATCGACCCGCTAGAGCGTGTTGTGCGGGTAGGCAACCGCGCCTGGCCGCTCAGCCGGTTGCGGACCCAAGGCCGGATCAGCGAAGCCGGCGTTGTACTGACTTGGCGCGAAGGGCAGGCTTCGGCCTTGGACAAGGCGCAGATCGGCGCGGGGCGTGAGGTTGGAAACATTCGGGTCCAAAGCCCAAGCGGCGCAGACGTTGTGCATGATATCCCCTTTGCCTTTGCTTTTCATGCGTTCCATCCAAAAGGGATCTGGATGCTTGGGAAATAGTGGACCGCGCTTAGGTGATCTGCCTCAAGACTGGTCAGGAGAAAACACCATGCCGCCCGAAATGAACAAGATCCTGCCGAATCTCGTGGCAACAGCCCTTGTGCTGGTGTTCGCCGGGCTTGGCGGTGCTGAATGGTTGGGCGCCCACCCACTGTGGGCGGTCAAGGCAGGTTTGGTTGGCTCAGCCATTGGGGTTGCTTTGTACGGGGTGGCACGTTTTGTCGGGATGGGGCGGATGTGGGCGGTGCTTTTGCCAAGCGCAGGATTGATCTTGGCGAACCTTGCGGCATACTATGGCAAGCAAGTCTTTGCCGCGTCATTCGCCGAGGATGCCCTCGCGGGGCGCTTCTGGTTCTTTGGCTGGTTCGGAATTTTCGCCATGTTTGTCTGGCTGGCCAATGCGCTGATTGCCTTTCTGTTCCGGCGGTGAAGCCGTGTCCCAAGTCAGGATATGCGGATCAAATCCCTTTGCCAGATGCGGTTTTACGATCTGGAAATAGGGCGAAAGGTCAAAATCACGCGGCGCGAACAGTGAATGGTGGCGGATATGGAGGATTTCCTTGCGGGCGTAGCGCGAGCCATTGCGCAGCTTGATCACACGCACGTCGGGCAGGATCGGATAACGCACCGATTGAAAGGCCTGCGCGATCAGCGATGAACAAATGGCTCGGGTCGGATCACCCGAGCCGAAGGCCAGCATTCGTCTGCGCCAGCGCACCGGCACGGGCGGCGTTGGCAGGAAATACCGGGGAAGGTCAAAGATATTGCGAAGGCCATATTTCAGCCCGATCCTGTGAGCCAAGAAGTCGGTCACCGCCTTGCGGTCCTCGGGTGTCAGCCCGACGGGTCGGCAAATCCGGGTGTTATAGCGGGCGTATTTCGACAGCGGCGCCGAGACACATCTTTCGCCCAGATTGACCTCGACAAGGCGGTGCGGGTCGCTGCCATCGGCGGGCGGATCAAAGCGATCGCCCACATACATCGCAGCATGGGACCATGTGGATTGCGTCAGGTACTTGATGGCCGCGCCGGTTCCGGCCTGTCCTTCGACAAAGATGACACCGCCTGGACGCAGGGTTTCGCAAAGGGTTTCATGGTGGTCTTCTCCTTACAGATGCGGGATGGACTCGCGCCTGCGCCGCGCGTTACAAATTTTGGTCTCATGACTAAGTGAGGCGGCGCTTGTTTTCCCTTTACCCCGTGTCTGTCAGCCGAAATCCTGCAAAGCGGAGGCTACCTGAATGCCTAAGCCCCTTTTCCTGCGCCGCAGTCCGACCGAGAGCGGCAATTCTTGGCGGCCTTTGTGGTCGGCGGAGCGACCGTTTGATTGACGAAAAAGGCGATCCGACGCCCGAGCGTGGCGCGCTTTGGCGTATTGCAGGTCGGCTTTTGGTGGTGTTGGTGATTGCCTGGGGCGCGCATTTGGCGCTGAACTGGGCTAACGGGTTGGTGGACTCGGGCGGATTGGCCATGCGGGTAGGCATGTTGTCCGTATTCCTCCTTGTCTATGCCATCTTGATCGCGATCCCCTTTTTGCCCGGCATCGAAATTGGCATGGCGCTTATGGCGATCGAGGGGTCGTGGATTGCGCCATTGATTTACGTGGCGACGCTCGGCGGATTAACACTGGCCTTTGCCGCTGGTGAATGGATGCCCTACGAGCGCCTGTATCAGATTTTCAAAGACCTGCGGATGCGCCGTGTGTGCGTCCTTCTGAAAACGGTGCAGCCGCTGGACCGCCAGACGCGGCTGGACCTGTTGCGCGACCGGGCGCCGCGTCTGTTGCGGCCTTTGGTGTCGCGGTTTCGCTACGTTGTTCTTGCCATTCTGGTCAACCTGCCGGGGAATTCGATCATCGGTGGGGGCGGGGGGATCCTGTTTATCGCGGGGTTCAGTCGCCTGTTTCGACCGTTGGCTACGATTGTTACGCTTGCCTTGGCTGTCGCCCCGGTTCCATTGCTGGTCTGGGCGTTCGAGATCAACGTACAGGATTGGTTTCGCTGACAGTGCGGCGCGCTAGGAGCCAGTTGACTTGCTGCCGTGAAGTTGCGCAAGGATGTCGGTGATGCGGGCTTCGTCGTCAAACTCGGCGCTTTCGAGGGCAATGGCGTGATCTGCCGTATCCTTGGCCATCCGCATCTGTTGGACGAAGGCACCACATCCCTTGCACATCGCCATATGCAGCGGCATCTGAACGGACTCCCAGGTCGACAGCTCGCCATGACGCGCAAGTCGTTCCCCAACCCGAGTGTTCACGAGGATGTTTTCTTTTGAGAGCAGAAGGTTAGCCGGCCCGAGGATCACGGCGATTTCAAAACGCTTTTTTCCGCTCTTGGTAGCGATCCAAATAGCTGTCCGAAAGGCGGAAAAGGTACTGGAAATCTACCAGTCTTTTGCCGTCCCAAATCCGCACAGTGCGGTCAATTCGTCATAGACCGCTGGCCCGGCGCCCAGCACCGGGGCCGGTTCGGTGATCAACTCTCCGTCCGGAAAAGACAGAACGCGGCCTCCGGCTTCGTTGATGAGCGCATAGCCTGCCATGCAGTCCCAAGCGCTCATCCTTGGTTCGGCATAGCCCACCAGCCGCCCTGCCGCGACCCATGCCAGCATCAGGGCGCCAGAGCCATAGCGCACCCAGGCCGAGCCTGCTTCCATCAGGTCCGCCAGCATCTGGCCGACCCTTTCGCTGGCAACGCGGTCGTTGGCCCCAACACCAAGCAGACCCGAGCGCAGATCCCCCTGCGCCACGCCAATGGGGGCGCCGTTCAGCGTGGCCCCCATTCCACGCGCGGCGACGAAAATCTCGTCCAGCATGGGGGCGTAGATCACCCCAAGCGCGGGCCCGTCAGCGTCACATCCTCCGATGGACACACACCAGCCCGGCAATCCGTTCAGATAGGGCGCGGTACCGTCAATCGGGTCGATCACCCATGTAAAACCGGATTGTCCCGGGCTGATCCCGTGTTCTTCGCCCAGTTGTGCATCCTCGGGAAAGGCGCGGGTCAGAGCGTCGCGGATCAGGGTTTCAACCTCGCGGTCCGCTTCGGAGACAAGGTCTGTCACGTGGCGCTTTGTGGTGATCACCAAGGCATCGCGCCGGTGGAAATGGTCAAGCGCCAATTGGCCTGCAGCGCGGGCAATTTCGGTGGCTTGGATCAGCCGGTCGGACATCAGATCGCTCATGCGTCACCCGCCGGGATCAGTGCGATGCCGCGCGGGCGCAATTCGAGCGAGACAGCGGTGCCTGCGGGCAGGGGCGTGTCGCTTTCGGCATCGACCGCGAAAATGCGCCCCAAAGGTCCGTCGATTTCGTATTCCACGTGATCCCCCAGATAGGCCGAAGTGGCCACAACGCCGGGTACGCCTTTGCCCTCTTGCAGCACGCGCATCGCGTTGGCCCGCAACGACAGCCGTGCTGGACCGGGCGGCACGCCGCGGCTGGGCAAAGGCAAGGTCACGCCGCCCAAATTGACCTGCGCGACATCGCCTTCGATATGCAGAACCTGCCCTTCGACGACATTCGCCTCACCGATGAAATCCGCGATGAAATCCGAAGCGGGGGCGTCGTACAATTCGCGCGGGGTGCCGATCTGCGCGATCAGGCCGTCCTTCATGACAACGATCCGGTCGGAGACGGCCAGCGCCTCTTCCTGATCATGGGTGACGTAGACGGCGGTAAAACCAAGCCTTTGCTGCAACTCGCGGATCTCGGTCCGCACCCGGCGGCGCAGACGTGCATCGAGGTTGGACAGTGGTTCGTCCAGCAACAGCACCTGCGGTTCCAATACCAACGCCCTTGCGACCGCGACGCGCTGTTGCTGGCCGCCGGACAGTTCGGCAGGCAGTCGTTTGCCCATACCGCCAAGTCCCACAAGGCTGAGCGCGTCCTCGGCCGAGGCGCGGGCTTCGGTTGGCTTCACGCCGCCTGATTCCAGTCCGTAGGCGACGTTTTGCGCCACGGTCATATGCGGAAACAGCGCATAGCTTTGGAAGACCATCGACACATCGCGACGATCCGCAGGCAGGCGCGTCACGTCCTGCCCGCCGATCAGAATTTCCCCCGACGTCGGGCTTTCCAACCCGGCGAGCATCCGCAACGTCGTGGTCTTGCCACAGCCGGAGGGGCCCAGAAGTGTCACCAATTCTCCCGGCGCGATGTTCAGGGTCAGTTCGGGAATGGCGGTGAAGTGGCCAAAATCTTTCCGCACACTGCGGAATTCAACGGCGCCGTGCAGCGGCTGTTTCATGCGGGTACTTCCTTGTCGTTGGCCAGTTTGCCTTCGTCCTGTCGCCGGATCCGCCGTTCGCCAACCAAAAGCTGAAAGCCTCCGATGACGGTGATCATCACGATGATCAGCACCGAGGAATAGGCGATGGCAATACCGTATTCGCCGTTCTCGACCAGTCCGACGATATAGGCCGTGGCCATGTTGTATTTTGCACTGACCAGAAAGATCACCGCGGAAATCGACGTGATCGCCCGCACAAAGCTGTAGACCAGCGCGGCAAGGATCGCGGGACGCATCAAGGGCAGGATGACCTTACGCATCGTGCGCCCAGATCCTGCGCCCAGCGTGAGGGAGGCTTCGTCCAATGATCCGTCAAGTTGCGCCATGGCGGCCACGCCGCCGCGCACGCCGACGGGCATGTTACGGAACACAAAGCAGGCAATCAGGATCGCGGCGGTGCCGGTCATCTGGATCGGGGGCAAGTTGAAGGCCATGATATAGCTGATGCCGATCACGGTGCCGGGGATGGCAAAGCTCATCATCAGGGCGAACTCGAAGACCGAGCGTCCGGGGAACCGCTGTCGGACGATCAACCAAGCGGTCAGTAACCCGACGGCGGCGGTCAAAGGGGCAGCGATCAACGCGATCTTCATCGTCGTCCAGAAACTGTCCCAAGCCACGCCGGTCCAGCGCAAGCCCTCTTCCCAGCCTATGCCGAACGCGCGGACATAGTGGTCAAATGTCAGTGAATGATCCAATCCCCAGACCTTCACGAAACCGCCGAACAGGATCATCGTGTAGATCGCCAGCGTAAAGGCGCCCCAGAAAATGACGATCCCGGTGACGGGTAGCGCCACCCGGGCAGGCAGTTGTGCATGGCGTCCGCCATCGCCCTTGCCGGTCACGGTCGCATAGTTCTTGCCGGCCAGCCAAAACCGCTGAGCCAAAAAGGCCGAGAGGGTAAAGACCAGCAACACGCTGGCCAGTACCGCCGCCCGCGCGGGATCGTTCTGGGCGCCGACCACCGCAAAGAAAATCTCGGTCGAAAGCACACCGCCAGAGCCGCCCAGCACCAGGGGGTTACCGAAATCGGCCATCGATTCAATGAATCCGATCAGAAAGGCATTCGCCAGGCCCGGCGCCATCAACGGCAGCGAAATCTTGCGGAATGTGCGCCACTGATGGGATGGATGGCTCCCGCTTCCGGCATCGCAATGTGCCACATTGGGTGCTGTAACATCACCAATGACGGGAGC
>NZ_JBMPIX010000012.1:0-113470 GCF_049341065.1 Pacificoceanicola algae
CCGGGAATGCCCGCGCCGCCAGCCCGCATACGCTCGGCCAGGGTGCCCTGCGGGTTGAATTCAAGCTCAAGCTCTCCGGCCAGGTATTGACGCATGAATTCCGCGTTCTCGCCCACGTAGGAGGACATCATCTTCTTGATCTGCTTGGTCTCGAGCAATTTGCCCAGGCCAAAACCGTCCACGCCCGCGTTGTTCGAGGCCACCGTCAGATCCTTGACGCCGCTCGCAACGAGGGCATCGATCAGCAGTTCCGGAATACCGCAAAGCCCAAAGCCCCCAGCGGCAATCAACATCCCGTCGTGCAAAAGACCGTCAAGGGCCTCCGCAGCCGAGCCATATACTTTCTTCATGCCGCTTGTCCTTCTGTTCTGTCTTTCGGAAGACGCAGTCCAAGAATTCTGCGCGCCTCGGTCCAGGTCGCGATCGGTCGATTGTGTCGTTCGCAAATTTCAGCGGCCCGGCGGACAAGCGCGGCGTTGGACGGGGCCAGCCTGTCGCGATCGAGGCGGACATTGTCTTCAAGCCCGGTCCGGGCGTGGCCACCCGCGGCGATGGCCCATTCGTTCAGCGTCAGCTGGTTGGAACCGATGCCCGCGGCGCACCACGGTGCACCCGCGCCAAACAGCCGATGAACTGTATGGATGTAGTAATCGAACACGTCCCGATCGACCGGCATCGCATTCTTCACCCCCATCACGAACTGCACATAAGGTGTACCTGCCAACTGCCCCTTGTCGGCCATGTCCTTGGCTTTCAGGATGTGACTCAGGTCAAAGGCTTCGATCTCGGGTTTGACGTCATAGGCCAATATTTCCGAGGCCAGCCAATCCACCAGATCCGGCGGGTTCTCGTAAACGCGGGTCGGGAAGTTGTTGGAGCCGACCGAGAGCGACGCCATGTCTGGCCCCAGCGACAGCATTCCGCCGCGTGTCTGGCCAGCGCCCGAACGTCCGCCCGTCGAGAATTGTATGATCATGCCCGGGCAGTGTTTCTCGATCCCCTCTTTCAAAGCCGCGAATTTCTCTGGGTCAGAGGACGGGGTTTCATCGTCATTGCGCACATGGGCATGAACGATGGAGGCACCCGCCTCGAAAGCTTCGTGAGTGGACTCTACCTGCTCCGATACGGTGATCGGAACAGCGGGATTGTTGGCTTTCGTGGGCAAACTACCCGTGATTGCCACGCAAATGATGCAGGGGCTTGTCATGATATCGTTCCGTTTGGACAGGTCGACAAACTTCAGTTTGGTCGAGGTCAATCTTTGGTCAGGGATGCGCGGCGGCCGGTGCAGGCGCTTTGCGGTTGCTCAAGACTTCCATCTCGTCACGTTCGTCATTCGTGAAGAACATCCAAACAGCGTCAGATGTCTTGTGTTTCTTGCATCCCGGACAGGGGTTACCTTCGTTCTTGCACATGGTTCCTCCTCCCGTGCGGTTCTGGGCATCAGGCGACTTTGGCAGCCGCTCCTGGCATTTTTTCGAGGGCTTCGACAAAAAATGGACGGAACCCGTCCGGGTGCTCGCTCATTGGGAAGTGTCCCAGCTCGTCCATCACAGCCAGCGTCGCTCCCGGGATTGCATTGGCGGTGCGTTCGGCGTCTTCCGGCGTGCAGGTCAGGTCGTATGCCCCAACGATGATGTGGACCGGCGTTTTTGCGGTGTCGATCGTCGGCAGACGCGGGATCAGGCTATCGTCGCGAGTGTAGAAGCTCAGGTCGCCCCGGAACACGCCCGGTCCGCTTTGCATGAACATCCAAAGGGTGTTCCAACGCTCGGAATTGGGCGCATATGGTGAGATATTGGCGGAAACCAGCGCCGCGCCCATCTCGCCACCATGGGCGTCGGGGCGGTGGAACCAGTCGATGTCGTACCAAGCGGGCTGGAAATCTGATGCCTCGATAGCGATAAAGCCGCTGAATTTCTGCGGGTGCAGTGCAGCAAGTTGCAACGCAATACGTCCACCCATCGAACAGCCCGCGAGAACGGGGCGATCCAGACCAAGCCCATCGATCACAGCGAGCACGGTCTCGATATAGGCCTCGGTCGTGAGAAGGTATTCCTCGGTCTCGAAACCTTCGGGGGGCAGCGATTTGCCATGCCACGGCATGTCAAAGGCGATCAGGCGGTTGGACGCGGTGACCTCGGCATCATTCATCAGGTGGCGCCATTGACGGGTATCGGCGCCCGCGGTGTGCAGGCAGATGACCGGACGGCCCTGCCCGGCCTCTTCGAAATAAATGCGGCGCGGTGCACCCTGAACAGTGACCGTCACGTAGCGGCCGGTGATGGGTTCGATGCTCATGCGGCCAGCTCCCTTGTTGCGCGGGCAAGCGTCAGGACTTCCTTGAAGAAACGCAGGTTCTTGACGAGCGACAGGATGTCTCCGTCGATCCGGCCGCGACCGATCTTCACCAGTCCAAAGACGTCGTGAAAGCCCGGTTCTGGCCGTGCCTGCCAGAGTTTCCCAAGGGCCTCGGCGTCCGTGCGCAGGGCAAAGCGCCATGGGGTTTTTCGGCTCGGGCCTTCGATCACCGAAAGGATGTGGCCCTTTTCGAAAGTCAGGTAGTATTCGTTGCCATCCACATCGATCAGGACTGTCTCTGAGAACAGACGCCCCAGACGCAGAAGATGCGGCGTTTCCTCAAGTGTGGATTGGATGTGCTTGAAGGTTTCTATCACCTGAGCCTCCCATGGGTTGATGTGTTACCCTTTGCTGGCACGAACAGCCGCACAGAGGCCATGCCACTGGGGGTATGGGTCAATACTCTGGGATTGATCGAGCCAGGAATATTCTGACAAACGGGGGGGATCTCATGGCACGGCCATCTTGCCTCGCTACGGTATCACCCGATACCGCCACAGGCATTGGGGTCTGAGCCCTTTTCGAGGAAGTCTGTTCGGTGACAGGGGGCGCCCAAACGTCCCGTGATCAGATTTCAGACTGCCAGGAGGAGGAAAGACCCATGGGCATCGTAAACCAAGACAACATCACGGACGTCGTGATTGAAAGCCTCGGCAAGAACGGCGATATCACCAATCGCCAGCGCGAGATCATGACCTCGCTGATCAAGCACATGCACGGCTTTATCAAGGACGTGAAGCTGCAGCACAGTGAATTTCTGGAAGCCTGCAACTACCTTGTACGGGCCGGTAAGCTGAGCAATGACAACCGTCAGGAATTCATCCTGCTGGCAGACATCATCGGTGTCGAGGTTCTGGTCGACATGATGACCAACCCGGTCGAAGGCAACGCCAGCGAATCCACGGTTCTTGGGCCGTTCTACCGCGAGAACCCGCCGGTTCTGCCCAAGGGCGGCTCGACCATTCAGAAGCATTATGAAAATGAAGAAACCGCCTATTACGAAGGTTACATCCGCGACGAGAATGGCAATGGCGTGGCCGGAGTGACCATGGACGTCTGGGAAGACGCTCCGAACGGCGTGTACGAGAACCTCGACCCCGACCAGCCGGAATACAATCTGCGTGGCCGCTTCGAGACCGACGAGAACGGGCACTATGCCTTTGTGGCCGTGCGTCCCGTGCCCTATCCGATCCCCGAAGATGAAACCGCCGGTGAGTTGCTGCGCTACATGGGGCACCACCCGAACCGCCCCGGCCATATGCACTTCATCATCTCAAAGGACGGCTTCCGCCCGCTGATCAGCCAGATCTATGACGCGGACAGTGCCTGGCTGGAAGATGACAGCGTCTTCGCCGTCAAGGAAAGCCTGATCGGCAAGTTCAAGCCGGCGCCGAAAGAGCTGGGAACCGACCTGCACTTCGAATTCGACTTCGTGCTCAAGGCAGCTGCTGCCGATCAGGCCGTCGCCGCCGAGTGAATTGCCGAAACCTCCCTGAAGACTGGCCCCCGACCAACGGGGGCCTTTTTTCGTTCAGAGGTATCGCTTATCGTAAATGCTTGGGGGAGAGCGAAAAAATGAACTTCAAACAATTGAGCTATTTCATCGCGGTTGCCGAAGAACTCCATTTCGGGCGGGCCGCTGATCGGCTGGACATGGCGCAGCCGCCGCTTAGCCGCCAGATCAAGCAGTTGGAAGAAGAATTGGGGGCCATTCTGTTCAACCGGGGCCGCAGCGCAATCACTCTGACGCAGGCCGGTGAACGTCTGTTGGCCCGAGGAAAGTCGATCATCGCACAGCTGGACGATACCCGGCTCGAGGTGCGCCGCTTGGGTCAAGGGGCCGAAGGCCGCCTTCGCATCGGTTTCGTGGGTTCAGCGACGTTTGGAATTCTACCCAATATCATAAGATCTTATCGGGCAAACTATCCCGAGGTGAACCTGAGCCTGAACCCCATGAACAACGCCGACCTGCACAGAGCTTTGGTCTCGCGCGAGCTTGACGTCGTGTTTGCACGACCGACACTCAAGGATCCCGAGTTTCTGTCAAAACACCTTGTCGAAGAAAGGTTGATCCTGGCTTTGCCGGATATTGTCGACACTGAATCGCGGACCGTTGCCAAACTTGAACGGCTGCAAAACCACCATCTGATCCTCTATCCCGAACGCCCTCGGCCAAGCTATGCAGATATGGTGCTGAAGGCGATCGAGGAGGCAGGTTTCGAAGCCCCGCTACGGATCTGGTGCATGGATCTTCAGACCGCACTTAGCCTGGTCGCCGTTGGTGAAGGGGTTTGCATCGTCCCGGAGTCGGTTTCGAATGCACCTCGCAAAGGCATGAAATTCCTGAAAATCGAACCGGAAATCGCACGAACCGAGCTATCTGTGAATTACCGCCTGGATGATCAGGGCGTGCACGTCAAAAACTTCGTGGGTATCGCGCAGAAGGTGGCGCGCAAGACCTTCTGACGCCGTCGCGGGCACGGCCCGTCTTGCGGGCCGCACCGGATCACACACCCAGCCAGGTGTGCTGCGCGTCCTCGTCAGCCTTGATGTCATCGGCGCTGCCGGTCCAGACGATCTGGCCTTTGCCGACGACCACAACATCGTCTGCAAGCGAGGTAGCAAAGCCGAAATTCTGCTCGACGATGATCATCGACAGCCCAGCCGCTTTCAAGTCCTGCAGCTTGTCATGGATCAGCTTGACGATGATCGGTGCAAGGCCTTCAGTCGGTTCATCAAGAATCAACAGCTTTGGGTTCATCAAAAGGCCGCGCGCAATCGCCAGCATTTGCTGTTCGCCTCCCGATAGCTGTGCGCCGCCATTGTCCATGCGTTCGCCAAGCCGGGGAAAAAGGTCCAGGACCCGTTCCATCGTCCATTCGGCACTGGCCCCGCCAAAGCGTTTGGCCGCGATTTCAAGGTTCTCGCGGACGGACAGTGACGGAAAGATGTCGCGCGTCTCGGGCACATAAGCGATCCCGCTTTTGGCGATGTCAAAGGGCTGACCGGCGATCGGTTTTCCATCAAACAAGATTTCCCCGGACTTCAGCGGCAGAAGGCCCATGATGGTCTTGAGCGTCGTGGATTTGCCCGCGCCGTTGCGGCCAAGGATCGCCAGAACCCGGCCTGTTTTCGCCTCTAGCGACAGGCCGTAAAGCACCTGCGTTTCGCCATATCCCGACTGAATTGCATTCAGTTCAAGCATCTTCCCAGCTCCCCAGATAGATTTCCTTGAGCAGTTTTGACCCGCGCGCCTCTTCTGGCAGACCGTCAAACACCACTTCGCCGTAGTTCAGCACCGTGATCGTGTCGGCCACGTCAAAGGCAAGGTCCATGTCATGCTCGATGATCAGCATCGTAAGATCGCGCGGCAGGTTGTTCAGTAGGTCGTGAAACCCTTTCGACATCTCTGGTCCGACACCGCTGGTGGGTTCGTCCATCAGCAGAACAAGCGGTCTTGTGGCCAAAGCGACGCCAACTTCCAGCTGGCGGCGCACGCCATAGCTGATCTCGGACACCTTCGCATGGATGTAGGGCATCAGGTTGACCTGTTCCGCCACCTCTTGCACGATCTCGCGCACATCGGGTTTGGCAAGGCTGTCCGACCAAAGCCGTGTCGCGTGGCCGGTATGGACAGCGGCGGCAAGCCCGAGGTTTTCCTCGACCGTCAGCCCGTCGAACAGCGTGTTCTTCTGATAACTGCGAGACAGCCCGCGACGGGCGCGCTGTGCCACAGGCAGCGCTGTGACATCCTCGCCCGCCAGATGAACCGACCCGCTGTCCGGCGTCAATTCCCCCACCAACTGGTTGAACAACGTCGTCTTGCCTGCCCCGTTGGGGCCAAGAATGACACGGCGCTCGCCGCGCTCCAGCTTTAGCGATACGTTCCGCGTGACGTGGACGGCGCCAAAGCTCTTGTCCAGATTGCGTGTCTCAAGCATCAGTCGCTACCTCCTCGGGCTGCTGTTTGCGGGTGGCATCGGCCACGCGGCGTTCGATTTGGGCACCCCAGCGGGCCTCGATCCAGCCAAAGATCCCGTTGGCACGGCTCGTCACGACGGCGATCAGGATAACCCCCACGACAAGGTGCCAGTAAGTCGTGACGGCACTCAGTTCGTGCTTGAGCAGGACAAAGGCCGCCGCCCCCATGAGCGGGCCAACCAGCGTGCCAAGACCGCCAAGAATCACAACGACCAAAGCTTCGCCGGACACTGTCCAGGCCAGCAGACCGGGCGAGATATAAAGGATGTGCTGCGCCGCAAGCGCCCCCGCCAGACCGGCGATCATGCCGGACAGACCAAAGACATCCGCCTTGATGCGCCAGACCGTCAGGCCCAGCGCGCGCATCCGCTGCTCGTTGTGCATCACACCCGTCAGCGACCGGCCAAGACCGGAGCGCAGGATCAGAACCGCCGCGCCATAGACCGCGCCAAGCACGGCAAGGCAGAACAGCGCAAAGCTGCGGCTGTCGTTCAGATCGACACCGAAAAAGCTCAGATCCAGCCGGGAAATGCCGCCCAATCCGTCGTCGCCGCCAAAGATCGGCGCTTCGAAGACATAGGAATAGGCCATCTGACCGAAGGCCAGCGTTGCCATGATGAAGTAGATCCCGTGGCTGCGCGAGCAGACAGCGCCAATCACCCATGCAGCCGCGCCGGTCACGGCGACGGCTCCGGCCATGGCGACCGGCGGCGCGATACCTGCCTTGGTGGACAGAAGCGCATAGGCATAGGCCCCTACCCCCATCAACGCGCCGTGACACAGCGAGACCATACCACCAAAACCGGCAACAATGTCGAGCGCCAGAACCAGCATGGCGAGGATCAGAATCTCGGTCAGGATTTCCAGCCCGAAGTATTCGGCGGTCAAAGCCTGGAACAATGCGCCGGCGGCCAGAAGCACGAGGGCGGTGTAGCGAAGTGCGTTGTGACGAAACATCGGCTTATCCTTTCGCGGGGAAAAGGCCCACCGGCTTGATCACAAGGACCGCGGCCAACAGGGCGTAAACGAGGACGGATGCCAGTTGCGGCGCAAGCACCGCGCCAAAGGTCTGCACGAAGCCGTAGATCAGCGAGCCCGCGATGGCGCCCTTGAGCGAGCCCAGCCCGCCGATCACGATGACGATCAGCGTCGGGATCAGGATTTGCAGCCCCATGTCTGGCGTCACACTCAGCAGCGGCGCGGCAACCGCCCCGGCCAGACCGGCCAAAGCGCAGCCGACGCAGAACACGGTGAAGAACAGCCGTTCGACATTGATCCCAAGACATGCGGCCATCGCGTCGTTGTCGACACCCGCGCGGATCATCGCGCCGATCTGGGTGCGGCTCAGGACGAAGGCCAGTGCAGCAAAGATCGCAAGGCCAAGGGCAATGATGAACAACCGATATGTCGGATACTCGACGCCCAGAAAGGCCAGGCGACCGGTCAGCAGCTCGGGCACCTCGATGGCCAGCGCCAGATCGCCCCAGAAGATGCGCGTCAGATCGAGCATGACAAAAATCAGGCCGAAAGTGACCAGAACCTGCGCCATTGGCCCGGATTTGCGCATCCGTTTTATCAGTCCGGAATACAGCAGGACACCCACGCCGGCCACAGCGACCGGAGCAAGGAAGAACCCCATCCAGTAGCCGCCGACAGCAGCCAGGGAAGCGGCAAAATAAGCGCCGAGCGCATAGAGCGATCCGTGCGCAAGGTTGACGAAATGCATCAGCCCGAAAATGACCGTCAGGCCGATGGAAAGCAGGAAAAGCAACATGGACAGTTGCAGCGCATTCAGCGCCTGAAGTGTCCAGAAACCAAGATCATGTGCCATGAGAAGTCCTCCTCGGATCAAAAGCCCGGCCACGCACAGGCGGCCGGGCTTGCAACATCAGTTAACGACGGGGGCCATCTCGCAGCCATTGGCGGGATCAGCCTCGGCGGGAAGCTGAGCCAGGACCTGTTGGGTCAGGCCGTTTTCCCCGGCCACGGTCTCGTAGACATAGATCGGCTGGACGACGTTGTTGGTCAAAGGATCGATCGACAGTGTGCCCCGCGGGCCATCAAAACTGACCTGTCGCAGCGCGTTGGCCAGCGTCGCGCGATCCGATGCACCGGTCTTGCTTGCCTCGATCAGCGCGCGGGCGGCGTCATAGCCCTGCACGGCGAATTCCGAGGGAACACGGCCGGTTTCTTCCGTGAAGGCCTCGGCGAAAACGCGGTTCGCGTCGGTGTCGATGGTCGGCACGTAATGCAGCGCCGTGATCACGCCCTCGGCGGCGGGGCCTTCGGCGTTCACGTAGAGCGGCGAGGTCAGGAAGCCGGACCCATAAAGCGGAAGCTCGGTTTTCAGGCCAAAGCTGTCATATTGCTTGACGAAGGAAATCGCTTCGCCACCGGCATAGAACACATAAACCGCATCCGCGCCGCTGGCCTTGGCCTGAGCGAGGTAGGGACCGAAATCCTGCGTCTTCTGGAATGGGGTGAATTCCTGCCCGACAACCTCGCCACCGGCGGCGGTGAAGCTTGCGGTGAAGGCGTCGATCATCTGACGACCGGCCGCATAATCGGGTGCCAGGGTGAAGACCTTGCCGATGCCCTGTCCCTGCATCCAGGCGCCCATCGGGCGGTTGACCTGACTGTTCGAAAAGGACATCCGCGTGATAAAGGGCGAACAGTCGGTTCCAGTGGCCTCGTCATTGCCCGCGTTGGCGACGATCAGCGGCACACCTGCGCCATGGACCATGTCGCGCATCGCGCCCAGCACGCCAGAGCTGACGATGCCGGCAATCACGTCGACATTGTCCTGCAGGATCAGCTTCTTGGCTTTGCCAAGGGCGACCGGCGGTTTGACCTCGGTATCCTCGCGGATGATGTCGAAGGTCGCATCGGTATCGCTGCCGAACTGTGCGATGGCAAGGTTGAAGCCCGCCTCGATGTCGTTGCCAAGCGACGCGTAGACGCCTGAGAAAGGCAACAGCAGGCCCACTTTGATGTCCTCGGCTGCGGCAGGCACAGCAAGACTGGTGGCGAGCCCAAGGGCCGCCAGGATTGCGCGTTTCATTTGTATTTCCTCCAGTTGGTTGTCGGGCCCCTCCTCAGGGCCTATCCCAGATCTCCGCCCCCCACCGGCACGGTGACGCCGGTGATGTAGGAAGCCTCATCCGACGCCAGGAACAGGATCGGGCCTGCCTGTTCGTCGAGTGTTCCGTATCGTTTCATGAACGAGGACTGGATCGTCTGGTCGACGATGGTCTTGTACCAGTCCTCGCGTTGTTCCTGATCCGCGTTCGGGTTGCGCGGGGTGACGCGCGGCGGCGCTTCGGTGCCGCCCGGGGCCGTGGCCACGACGCGAATGCCGCGTTCGGCCACTTCCCAGGCGAGGCTCGCGGTGATCGCGTTCACGCCGCCTTTGGCCGCTGCATAGGGCACCCGGTTCAGACCGCGCGTGGCGATGGATGACACGTTGACGATCACACCTGAGCCTTGCGGCAGCATGTGCTCGATGGCGGTACGGCAACAATACAGCGTCGGGAACAACGAGCGGCGCACCTCGGCGTCGATCTGCTTGGGCTCGTAATGCTCAAAGGGCTTGGCCCAGATCGTGCCGCCCACGTTGTTGATCAGAATGTCGATCCGGCCCCAAAGGTCGATGGCGCGTCGCATCGCCTTTTCACAGCCTGCCCAGGTTTCGAGATTGACCGAGATCGCCTCGGCTTCGCCGCCTGCGGCGCGGATCGCCTTGACCACCTCCTTGCGGGCGGGCGAACGATCCACGATCAGCACGCGGGCCCCCTCGGCGGCGGCGCGCTCTGCAACGCACCGGCCAATCCCCTGCGCCGCGCCGGTCACGACCATGACCTTGGTGTCGAAACGCGGTTTCATGCGGCTTCAACCTCGGCTTCGGTCGGGTTGAACTTTTCGAAGTAGAAATTGGTCGGCTCGACCCCGAGTTTGCCAAAATGCACGCGGACCGCATCAACCATCGGCGGCGGGCCGCACAGGTAGACGTCACAATCGCCGGCGTTCAGATCTTTGGCGGTCAGGTGGTCGGTGACAAAACCCTTGCGGTCATGATCGTCTTCGGCGGCGGCCAAAACCGTAACGACCGAGACATTGCCGATCTTTTCCGCAAGGTCTTTCACACGGTCCAGTTCCACAAGATCCGCTGCACAGGTCACGGCATAATACAGCACAATGGGCTGGTCAGACCCCTGCTCGGCCACCTGTTCCAGCATCGACAGGAAAGGCGCCAACCCGGTCCCGCCCGCAAGCCAAAGCTGCGGACGCTCGATGGGGCGCAGGTAGAATGCCCCCATCGGGCCAGTCGCGGTCAGCCCATCGCCGGGCTGCGCGCGCTGGCCAAGATAGGTGCTCATTACGCCACCGGGCAGGTTTCGGATCAGGAAGCTGGCCTCTTGCGCCCCCGGCGCAGAGGAGAACGAGTAGGCCCGGTGCTTGTCCGCGCCGGGAACCGAAAGGTTCACATACTGGCCGGGCAGGAAGTTTATTGGCTTGGCCAGCTTGACGCGCAGGCCGAATGAGGTTTCAGATAGACGATCGACGCTTTGCACCTCGGCCTCGACGGCTTCGGGTGCGGTCTTGCAAATGGCGGACGAGGCCGGAACCCGCACGACGCAATCGCTTTCGGGGATCATCTGGCAGGCAAGAGCGTAGCCCTGCTCAGCCTCTTCGTCGCTCATGGACTCGTCCATGTAGAATTCCAGCTCGTACTCGCCCTTCTCTACAAAGCACTTGCAGGTGCCGCAGACGCCGTCGCGGCAATCCATCGGCAGGTTGATCTTTTGGCGGAAGGCGGCATCCGTCACCTTCTCGTCGTCATCACATTGGATGACGCGCGTGACACCATCTTCGAAATTCAGGGCAACGTTGTAGGTTGTCATGGCATGCTCCTCCCTTGGCCGCGCACCTGCCAGCGGTGCGCGGGGGTTCAGTCTTGTCCGGTGTCCGGGGTCAGACGTGATAGACGTCGATCACGTGGTGGATGTGATCGTTCTTCAGGACCACCTTCTTGTCGCTGATCAGCGGACGCGCGCCGCTGGTGTCGATCGTGTAGAACGACGTGCCCCAGTGCTGATCCGTTTGATGGTAGCGATAGCTCAGCGTTTGCCAGTTGAAGCGCAGCTTGATCTGCGTCCCTTCACGGCTCAGCACTTCTATCGCCGACAGATAGTGGTTGGTGCGCGGCTCGGGCAGCGATGTCGCCGAAGACCGGTCGGTCTTGATCCGGAACACACGGTCCTCGATGCCCTGTTTGTTGGGGTAGTACATCAACGACATCTCGTTCTGCGGATCTTCCGTCAGCATGTCATAGTCATCCCAGGCAGGCATCCAGAACGGGCAGTCCTTGTGGTAAAAGGTCAGCCATGTGTCCCAGTCTCGATCATCCAGCGCGCGGGCCTCGGCAAAGAGGAAGGCCTGGATGTCTTCGAAGCTCAGCGCGGTGCTGGCGTCGGTGCGTTCAAGCATTTCGGTGCTCATTGTCTTTCCTCCTCATTCGGCCGCGACGGACGCGCCCGGCGCGGTTTCGCGTTCCTTGGCGATCGCTTCGCCCATGCGTTCGGACCAGTTGGTGTGCTGGATGACAAACAGGCCTTCGTCTTCAGTGCGGGCCCCGGACAGGACGGGGTTGATGCCCAAAGCCTTGGCGTCTTCATCGGGGCCTTCGATCCACTGGGTCGCGCCGCGCGTCAGGTCGTTCCATTTCGCATGGGATGCCCCGGCATAGCCGCGCTGGGTTGCGCGGAATTCTTCGGTATCGTCCGGCGTCGCCATGCCGGAGGCGTTGAAGAAATCCTCGTATTGGCGGATGCGCCGGCTGCGCGCCTCTTGGCTCTCGCCCTTGGGGGCGATGCAGTAGATCGTCACCTCGGTCTGATTGACACTGATCGGGCGGAAAACGCGGATCTGGCTGCTGAACTGATCCATCAGGAAGACATTGGGATACAGGCAAAGGTTGCGCAGCACGCCGACCATCCAATCGGCCTTGGTCTTGCCGTGCTTCTCGGTCCATTCTTCGAGGCGCGGATAGCCCGGGCGGTTGGTCGGGTCAGCCCATTCGGTCCAAAGCAGGATGTGACCGTTTTCATAGGCGTGGAAACCGCCACGCTGCTTGGCCCATTTGCTGGCGTCTGTGGCCTTGATGTTGTCTTCCTTGCCGTCATCGGTGCGGTGCGCGGTGGTGGCGACATAGTTCCAGTGAACGGCCGAAACGTGATAGCCGTCAGCGCCATTTTCGGCCTGCAGCTTCCAGTTGCCGTCATAGGTGTAGGTCGAGGAGCCGCGCAACACTTCGAGCCCTTCGTCAGCCTGATCGACGATCATGTCGATCATCTTGCGCGCCTCGCCAAGGTAGTCTTCCAGCGGCTTCACATCAGCGTTGAGCGATCCGAACAGGAAGCCACGGTAGTTTTCAAACTGCGCCACCTTGGTCAGATCGTGGCTGCCATCCTTGTTGAACTGCTCGGGATAGCCAGCGCCTTTGGCGTCTTTCACTTTCAGCAGCTTGCCGGTGTTCGAGAAGGTCCAACCGTGGAACGGGCAGGTAAAGGTCTTCTGGTTGCGGCGCTTGAAGCGGCACAGCTGCGCCCCCCGGTGCGAACAGGCGTTGACCAGCGCGTTCAGTTCCCCATCCTTGTCGCGGGTGATGACGACGGGCGTGCGCCCCATGGTCAGCGTGAAATAGTCGCCGGGCTCGGGGATCTGGCTTTCGTGTGCCATATAGATCCAGTTGCCTTCGAAGATGTGCTTGATTTCAAGCTCGAACAGCTCTTCGTCGGTAAAGATGTCGCGACGGCAGCGGAAAATACCGTTTTCCGGATCGTCCTGAATGGCGCCGTCGAGACGGGCCTCGAATTCATCGAGATTGGATTGGGTGAACATGGTTTCCTCCTCCTGACTGCCGCAACGCTTCAACTGGCGTCCCGGCTGGGTTTGATGTCGTGCCGCCGGTTACTGCCCGGCGACGGCTTTGATGGTTCTGCCGCCATCGCGACGGAAGAATGCGATTTTGTCGGGATCGAGCGCCGCGCCAATGCCCGGTCCTTTCGGGATTTCCACATTGAAATCGCGGTAGATGATCGGCGCTGCCAGAATGTCCTCGGTCAGCAACAACGGACCAAAGAGTTCCGTGCCCCAGTGCAGCGTTTCGACCGTCGAAAAGAGTTGCAGCGCTGCTGCGGTGCTCAAACCGGTTTCAAGCATCGTGCCACCATAGAGGCCAAGCCCTGCCGCCTGAGCGATTGCGATCACCTCGGACGCCCGCTTGAGCCCGCCCGATTGGCCAATCTTGACCGCAAAGACATCAGCCGCTTTGGCCGCCACCACGTCCAAGGCGTCTTCTGGCCCGTTCAGGGCCTCGTCCGCCATGACGGCGATCTCATAGCCACTGGTCAGTTCCGCCATCGCGCGGCGATAGCGCGCCGGAACCGGTTGCTCGACCAACTCGCATCCCGCGTCTTGCAGACCTTTCAAACCCCAGCGTGCGTCCTGAAGCGACCACGCGGTGTTTACATCAACCCGGACGCTGGCGGCGTCACCGACGGCCTGTTTGATCCGGGCCACATGGGCCACGTCATCACGCACAGACCGCTTGCCGATCTTCAGCTTGAAGATGTTGTGGCGGCGGGTCTCGATCATCTGAAGCGCTTCGGCGATATCCGTCTCGGAATTGCCCGATGCCAGCGTCCAGGCAACCGGAAGCTTGTCGTGCACAGCTCCCCCGAACAGCTGAGCGACCGGCACGCCAAGCCGCTTGCCCAGACCGTCCCAAAGCGCAATCTCGACCGCGGTTTTGGCGATGCGGTTGCCCTTCACCAGCTTGTCGATCAGCTGGATCGCCCCGTTGATATTGTCTGCGTCGCTTCCCAGAAGGGCCGGTGCGATATAGGTGTCGATGGCAGACTGAATGCCCTCGGGGCTTTCAGGGCCATAGCTGAGGCCCCCAATCGTGGTGCCTTCGCCCACGCCCTCGGACCCGTCCGAAAAATTGATCCTGACAAGAACAGCTGTCTGCGTCCGCATCGTAGCCATGGAAAGCACATGCCCCCGGATGGTCGGGATATCGAGGATCAGGGTCTCGATCTGGTCAATCTTGGTCACGGGGTTCACCACATCTGTAAAGGTTTCGTTGAGATGCAGATTGCCTTTTGGAAGCGGATTCTGTCGATGATGGGTGGGGTCTTGGGTGATACCCTGACGAGATACCTATTCGCTGACCGCACCGGACAAAGGGCCAAGAGACAAAGTCCGGCACCGCTTTTGGCGACACCTGACGTGGCGACTGCCTGATTTTCGATCGGATTGGGCGGTGCAGCCCGTCAGAAATCGACCTCGATGGCCATGCTTATTTCAACTTTCAGATTGGCCACAGCGCGGCGGCAACCGCGAGAACCTGCAAGCCGATGCCCGTGCCATCGAACAGCGTCATATGGGTTTCGGAGATCCGGCCCGGATTACGGCAGTTGATCGCGGTGCCCAATCGCATAATGTCGCTTGCCACCAAAACCTCTTGCGCAACCGCGTGCTGCGTCATCGCGACCTTTCAAGAGTGTCTGACGTGGAAAGTGCTGCGCAAACGCCACGCAGTGAACCATATCACGATACGCGGCTAGCCAAATAGCGCCACCCGATCGGGCCGCATCGCGGCGCTCACCTTAACCGTTTCGAAGAGGCTTTCGACGGATAGGAAGAGCAAGCCGAAGATCAAGTCGAAATTGATGCCGGATACCGCTTGGGTACGGGATTCATCAAGCGACCCTTCGGGAAAGGGTGATTTCAAACCGGCAGGACGGCGCACCGTGCGCGCAACACCTGGTGTGAGACACCAGAGCACCTTTCGCGACAAGCGCGCGGAACAGCCGTTCGAAAACGGCCACATGCCAAGGACACATCGGCTGAGCCAGTGGGTTATCAATGATCTCAAGCACACAAGGATTTCCGACCTCGATCGACACCTGCCCTGTCCCTGCATAGGTCCATGCATTCGACGCCATTGCCTTGAGCAGAATCCGCGCCGACAATTGTGGCGGCACCAGCTTCATGACCAATTGCGCGGGTCGTGGGATGCGATTGGCGAGCAGGTAATCAGCCGTCCTGCGGCCCGCATCCGCCGCAATCCTCAATGCGTCTGGCTGAGGCAACGCCCTGCGCAGCGTGTCGTGCAGCTGTGCGGCGACGGCCTGGTTTACCATATGCTGTGGCGGGCTTTCGAGAATGTCCGACAGATTTGCCGCCTGAAAGACCTGCGCCGCGAGGCTTTCGCCTCCCAGGGCCCGCAAGGCTGCGGCCACTTGCGTCACCGCATTGGGACCAACCTTGGCGTCCGGGTTCGCCCCGGCGCTCACGCCTGCGACCATCACGGACGTCATCAGGCAGTCTCTTTACTTTGTGCGGCTGCATCAGGCATCCGGAAGGCCTGCTCTTCCTCCATCTGCTGTGTTCCGCCACCGCAGGCCATTACCTTGGCCGCATTGCGATCTTCCGCGCGGGCCTTGCCCTGGGCGCGCACCGCTTCGCGACGTTCTTGCGCTCGGGCGGCGCGGTCTGCCGCAGCTTCCCAATCTGCAATCTGCGCGGGCGCAATCTTGCGGCTGTCGTCAAAGTGGAAATCCACCTTCTTCTTGGACTGTGGCCCGGTGTATCCGACCTTGCCCAGATCATAGAATGTGCGGGCAAACCCGGCTTTGGCAAAGGCTTTGAGACAACCAAGCAGATAGCGGCGCCGAAACCCGGTGCCGCGCCATGGATAATGGAACAACGCCTTGATCATGTAGAACCGCCGATAGTTGTTCATAACGCGGTCTAGCAGTTCTGCACGATCCATCGCCTCGGGGCGCATGATGGGCGTAACAAAGTTGTATTTGTCGAAATCGAACACTTCGACCTTGTCCCCCAATTCCTGATAGAGCGGCGTGAAGGGCCAAGGTGTGTACATGGACCAGTTCGCCAGATCCGGGTTCCATTCGCGCGCATAGCGATAGGTTTCTTCCAAGGTCTCGGGCGTTTCATTATCGAGACCAACAATGAACTGCGCCTCGGTGAAGATATCAGCGTCGCGCAGCAACTGGATCGCACGGCGGTTGTCTTCGACCTTGGTTTCTTTGTTGAACAGGTCCAGTTTCAACTGTGCGGCAGCTTCGGTGCCCAAGGACACATGCACCAGTCCCGCTTTTCGGAAAAAGGGCAACAGTTCCTCGTCGCGCAGAATGTCCGTGACCCGCGTGTTGATGCCCCATTTGACCCTATCCGGCAGGCCGCGGTCGATCAACTCCTGACAGAACTGGATGAATTTCTTTCGGTTGATGCTGGGTTCCTCATCCGCGAGGATGAAAAAACCGACCTCATGATCGTTGACCAGTTTCTCGATCTCATCCACGACTTTTTTCGGGTCGCGCACGCGATAATCGCGCCAGAATTTCCATTGCGAACAGAAGGAACAGGTAAACGGACAGCCACGCGCCATGCTGGGGATCGCGACGCGCACGCCAAGCGGGACATAAATGTATTTGCTCCAATCCAGTAGGGACCAATCAGCCTCGATCGCGTCCAGATCCTTGACGGTAGATGCCGCCTGTGTCGCAACGATCTCAGCCCCGTCGATATAGGCGATGCCTTTGATGGATTTACGCTCGTCCGGCCAGCGGCCCTCCTCATAGGCGCGCAGGAGGTCGACGATGATTTCCTCGCCTTCGCCGCGAACGATGACATCAATCCAAGGGGCCTCTGACAGAACCTGTTTGTACATGAAGGTTGCATGGACGCCGCCCAGAACGCCCAAGGCATCGGGACAGACCTCTTTGGCAATCTGCAGCACACGCTCGGCCTTGTAGATCGAGGGGGTGATGGCGGTTACCCCAACGACATCGGGCTGCAACGCACGCAGCTTGTCCGCCAATGCGTCGTCATCAATGTTGTGCGTCATCGCATCAATGAAACTGACATCGGAAAAGCCCGCGGACTTCAGCGCGCCGCCGATATACGCGACCCATGCGGCAGGCCAGCTGCCCGCAATTTCTGCCCCGCCTGAGTGATAATTCGGATGAACGAGTACGATCTTCACGGCAGCTCTCCCAATCGGTTTGGAAGTCAGCCTACAATTAAACTGTCATATTTAATTGACACAGATCAAGTATCAAAAAGTTTACAGCACTTGGCTGGACGGGCCAACCCTTTCACCCTTTGGGCTGCCTGCCCAATCTTTGAGGCCGTGCTCGTTTCGATCCGCAAGTGCGACGCTTGGTTTGGAAAGCGCCGGAAACCGTCCAATGACTGGGAAGGTCCCGGTTGCGTCCGCCGCGCTTCCACAGCGGCCTTCCTGCAAGTTTGAGCGGCGCTCGGCGAAAACCGGCACACAGGCTTTCGCCCGAATGTTCTAGATACTGCCTTTTACGGCAAGGCCGTCCGGGCCATCATCAATTACCGCTTGCGAGGCGACCGGCTCATACGGCTGAATTCTAAGAGCCCGCAGTGCGTTCAGTATGACCGCCACGTCGATCACCTCTTGCAGCATCGCCCCCTGAACCGGCGTCAGGTATCCAAAGGCGGCGGCGATCATGCCTGCAACCGACAGGCCGATCCCGGCAACGACGCTTTCGACGGCGATGCGGCGGGCGCGGCGGGCGATTTCGATGCCCGGCCCAAGCCGATCAATCCGGTCGACCAGCAACACCACGTCAGCCGCCTCGGCCGAGGCGGCGGCGCCCCGCGCGCCCATCGCCACCCCCACATCCGCCGCCGCAAGCGCGGGGGCGTCATTCACGCCGTCCCCGACCATCATGACCGGGCCATTCTTGCGTTCGGTCAGCACCAGCAAGACCTTTTGGTCAGGCGTCAGCCCCGCACGAAGCCCGTCCAGACCCAGGCCCTCGGTCACGCGCTCAGCCACCGCGGCCCGGTCTCCTGTTGCCAACAAGATGCGTTCGATCCCTTGACGGCGCAGCCCTTCCAGCATCTCGCCCGCACCTTCGCGCAGCGGGTCCGCCATGACGAGATGCCCGGCCATATGACCATCGACCGCCACCGCAACAAGAACCGCGCCCGCCGAAAGCGCCGGATGCCCCTCCGCAGTTCGGCCAACGCGCCGCGCAACGAAGTCGTCGCCGCCGACGATGACCTTGTGGCCTTCGACGCTGCCGACCACGCCTTCGCCGGGGATCTCTGCCACTTCGGTGGGCACGGGCAGAGTAAGACCCTGCACCTTTGCAGCCGCGACAATGGCCTGCGCCACCGGATGTTTCGACGCCTGATCAAGCGCAGCGGCAAGGCGCAGGATGTCGCTTTGGTCCATGCCGTCATGGCTGTCGACCGAAACGATGCGGGGGCGCCCGTCAGTCAGCGTACCCGTCTTGTCGAGGATCAAGGTTCGGATGCGCGCCATCGTTTCAAGCGGCCCTGCCCCCTTGATCAAGACACCGAAATGCGCGGCCCGCGACAGCCCCGCCACCAAAGCGACCGGTACGGCCAGGATCAGCGGGCACGGAGTTGCCACCACCAGAACGGCGACGGCGCGGATCGGATCCCCGGTAAGCCACCAAGCGGCAAAGGCAATCGCCACGGTGACGACCAGAAACCCGAATGACCAACGATCCGCCAGCCGCGCCATTGGCGCCTTGGACCGCTGCGCCTCTTCGACCAGACGCACGATCCCGGCATAGGTGCTTTCCTTGGCCAGACGCGTCGCGGTCAGATCGAACGGTTCGCCCGCATTGGTCGCGCCGCTCATGACGTCAGCCCCGCGAGACAGGCGCGCGGGCAGCGATTCACCGGTCAGCGCGGATGTGTCCACAAATGCCGCCTTCGACGTAACAGAGCCATCGACGGGCACCACATCGCCCTGGCGGATCAACAGCCGGTCACCGGGCTCAATTTCATCCAGCGGCACCTCTTCGAGGCCACCATTCCGGTGCCGGGTCGCAGTGCGCGGCACGCGGGATAGCAGGTCGTGCATCTCGCGACGGGCGCGGCCCTCGGCGAAGTTTTCCAGAAATGTGCCGCCGGAATACATCACGGCCACAACCGAAGCCGCGAGCGTTTCGCCAAAGACCAGCGCTGCCGTCATCGACAGTGCCGCAACGATGTCGAGCCCGACCTCGCCGCGCCACAAACAGCGCAGGATCTCGACCAGAAGCGAGATCAGGACGGGAACGACCCCGGCGAACCAGACAAAGCCCGCCAGATCGGTCCGGCCTGCAAGATGAAGGGCAAGTCCCGACAACAGGCTGACCACCGCCACCAAAAGTAGCGCCGTCCTGAGCCGGTCAATGCTCGTGTGTTCCATTCAGCTCAATTCCCTTTGGCCGCGGCGATCCGTGCAGAGTTCCTGCCTTTCAGGCGCTTGGTCCGGTGGATGGATCATCGCGCAAGTCAAAAGGCGCGTCGAGCCTCTATGAATGCACCGGGCAGCCCATGTCGTCCGCTTCAGAACCCGACCTTGTCGGCGCCTTTGAGCAATTGCGACATGGACGGCGTGTGACTGGCGCCGGTGACGGCACAGGGGATGTTGACCTTGCGGGGACTGGCCATGGCCATTGCTCCTTCAGGATTGTTCGGATGCGAGATGCGCGGGGCACGCGCCTTGGTTTCGACCACTTCACGCCAGTGGAGGCCCGGGCCAAAGCTCTCGGCGGTACTCAATTTACTTGTCGGTGCGCAAGAACACGGTTGTCTGGAAGTCTTGCGCGTTGCCCTTCGGGGTAATGTGGGTGAAATCCTCTGCGCCTATCGCAGCAAATTTCCCCGGCGCATTGGCCTCGATCCTTTTGGCAAGCGCTTCGGAGGAATAACGCTGAACCGGAAGGTTAGAGCATTCTTCGGGGCCATTTTCGGCAAAGGTCATGATGATTGCGACCCCGCCGGGGGCCACGGCCTTGCTCATCACGTCGCAATAGGCCTTCTGCGCAGCTCGATCCTGTAGAAAGTGAAATACTGCACGGTCGTGCCAGACAGCATAGGGTTTGTCCGGGGTCCATGACGTGACATCCCCCACAACCCATTCGACCTCATTCGCCCGCTGACCAAGTCGTTTCTTCGAGACGTTCAAAGCCGAGGAGGCCAGATCCAGAACGGTAATCGGTCCGAGACCGGCCTCAAGCAGCTTGTCCACCAGCCTTGACGCACCGCCACCTGCATCAATGATCGCATCGCCCGGCCCTGCATGCGCGCGTATCACTTTGAGTGAAGAGCTCGCGTCAGGATCGAACCAGGTCAACGCCTCTTCGGCCCGGTTTGAATAGACAGCATTCCAGTGCGTTTCGCTATCCATCCAACCTTTGTCCTCCCGCGCTTTACTTAAGCTGTGCGCTATCGCTTTGCACCTTGAGCTTCCAATTGTGGATCGCTGTCCCCTCGGTTTCCAAGCGGCTTGCCAGATAGTACAGCCGCTGCGTTGCCGGACCTTTCGGCGCCGTCTCAAAGCGTTGCTTGAGGTAATAAGGCGGGATGGCCTGAGAATACAGCGTCGCGGACACCGTCACGCGTTTCGGATCGACATCGGCCGGCAGGGTGATCTTGTAGGTCAATTCATCCTTGCCCGCCTTGACGCCTGCATCGTGCTCGGCCCGGCCCTCGGGCATGGTCGCCTTCATGAAGGCCGCGGTGATGTCCGAGTCGCCAAACCGCGCGACAAAGGCCTCGGTCCCCGGCTCGGCGGCGCCCCAGGGCAACAGGCGATTGTCTTTCGGGTGATAGACCCGGTGCACAAAGCTGGTGGTGAATTTCTTTTGCGCGTTCTGCGTCAATTCTTCGTAAATCTGAACCTGCGTCTGATCGTCGATCACATCGTAATGCGGTTGATACAGCGCCTCGGTTGCGCCTTCCGGAACCACATCAAGAAACTCGGTCTTGAGGGGCTGATCGTCCGGGCCGATAATCACACCCGCGCCGTTCGTGCACCCCGAACACCAGACCTGTTTGCCGCTGGTATCGGTGACCAAGACTTCAAGAAACACGCGCCGGAACCCAACGCCCGACGGCAGACGGTGGCCGGTCTTGTTGTCAACGCTGACCGCCACCTCAAGCCCGCTCTCCGTGCCGGTGAGCGACTCGATCGTGACATCTGCGGTTTCATTGCGGGCCTGCAACAGCATCGTGTCCACCGAAAGCTCCGCGCCGTTGGTGGCATAGGTCATCGGGTCCTTCGGCCCAAGCCCCATCTCTTCATCGAACTGCGACAGCATCTCGACCATGAAGGCGTTCAGACCAACAAAGTTGTGGCGTTTGTAATCCTTGCGGAAAGGCACTTCGATGTCCTCATGCGGCAAGGAATTGGCCACCTCGGGCAGATTGGCGTCTTGGATCGAGGCGATTTGCGTGGTCAGGCTGTCGATCTTTATCTTGCCGTCAAGCGTTTCAAAATTGCCCTTCATATGGCAATCCTGACAGGATTTGGCTGTCCCCTCGTCGGCGAATTCGCTGTTCTGCCATTCGAGAAAAGTTGCCTGTTCGACCGAGTGCTGGAACTTCACCAAAGGCTCGCGGTAGGTGGCGCCGACCTGTTCCGACAAGAAGACGACGGCGTTTTTCGCTGCCTGGTTGAGGATCGCCTGTTCCGCCTCGGTGAAGCCGGGCAAAGGTTTGTCCATCGCTGCATCGACATTGGGCAGGTTGATGGTATGGCAGGCGCCGCACATCTCGCTGTCCTTGATATAGGCGTCCTGCACAGGTGTGATGCCCATCGCGTTCTGCATCGGCTTCTGCCGGACATTCTCGAATGGACCAACCAGTTCATCCGCAGCATTCATGCGGAACACACCCGTCGTGCCGTTCATCAGATAGGTGTCGAGCTTGTTATACGCCGGCTGCCCCTCGGCCTGCTGCGGCGGCGCGATGTGGTGGCACACCGCACAGGAAATGCCTTCGCGCGCGAGATTGCCGTATTCGTGATAGGGATAGGTGCCTTCGGCGATCTGCTTGTCCTGCGCCTCCTTGGTCAGCGGATCGTGCAGCAGGGCGTATTCAGGTTTGAAGACATTGCCGTTCAACCCCAGATCCGGAGAATTATGGGCGTCGATCTCCAATTGCCGTTGGCCCATCGCGCCGTGGCAGGACAGGCAGGTTGTGCCAAGGTTGTCCGCCAGATCGCCTGCGTCCATCTTTTTCAGCAAGGCAAATTCGGATTCGAGCTGGGCGAAAAAGATCGGGTCGCGCCCGGCCAGCCCCATCGGTGACCAGCGCCATTCGCCGTATTCCGAGATGTTGTAGCCGTCGCCATAGCTTGGGCCATTCTTGATGAACATCGTCACCCCCGACGGCGCGCCGCCCAACCCGCCGTGGCAGCCAACGCAGTTGTCCGAGGTCAGAAAATGCTGGGTATCCTTGGGCCGGGCGGGCACGTGATCCAGCCACTCGCTTGGCAGGGTCTGAAGGTTGGCCCGCGTGACATCGATGCCGTCCTTGGGCGGGAACATTGCGACAAACTCGGGGTTCACCGCAACCGGAGACTTTGTTGCCGCCGCCAGATGCGCCGCGCGCATGGCTGCCGGATCATGGGCGTCATTGACGTAAGACTTGATCATGTCGGCCAGATCCGCGCCAAAGGCCGGCAATTGCTGCTTGGGCAGATCGCGCCAGCTTTCATCGACGCGAAAGATCACCGGATCGCCGGGATAGCCTTCTACATTTTCCAGTGCCGAGAAAATCAGCTCTTCCGCGGCCGAGGCATGGCAGCGCATGCACATGCCATCCCCCCCGGCCCCCAGCGGTGGGCTGTAGGGCGGCTGAAAGGCGTCGATCACCGGCTTGCGCGCCTTCATGTCGTCCTTGTTCGCGAAATAGACCGAGGCAAAGAACCAACCACCATGCGACAGCTTGCTGTCCTTGACCATGACGGTCCAATTCAGACCGCCCGTGTCATAGGCGTATTCGGTCATTGCCTCTTCGATCTTGCTGGGCTCGTCCTTGTATTTCTCAACCAGAGACTCGCGGAATTCGTTGTATTTCGCCGAAGGAGGCGAGACCATTTCCTTGATGACAATGGCACCGTCGGCAATCACACCTTCGCGTCCGCCCTCAAGCCAGGACATGATTTCAGGTGAATAATACATCCGCACCGCCGGATGGATACCAAAGCTCATATTGAAGACAAACGGCCCGGTGTCCCGCCAGCTTTTGTCCCGGGCCCAGCCAAGGCCCACGTAGTCGCGCTTGGCAACAAAGGGAAAAAGTTGCTCTTCGTAGTCGATCAGCGGCATGCTGTGGGGCAAAGGCAAGTCAGCAGGCACAGCCTTTTGCACAGACACCGTCGCATCAAATGCCAATCCGGCGCTGGCCAAGGGAAGTGTGACGCACAGTGCCAATGCGAGAACCTTAAGTCGTATCATGCGCCCACTCCGGTTGAATTTGTTTCGCCAGCATCACCTTAAAAGCGATTCGGATAAACCTACGGGTTGGAAATATTCTGTGCGCCTGTCCGCGACGAAAAGATCATTCCGAAATGTGCGGTATCAATCCCGCCACAAACCGTTTATGCCAGCCTGAATTCCTGAAAGGATACCCCATGCCCAAATCCAAAAAGCCCAAGGCGAAACGTGCCGGTGCAAACCCTGTCCAAAAGCCCGCTTGGTACCAATCGTTGAATGGCGCTGCCGGACAGCACGGGGAGAAGCCGACCAAGACCGGCAAAAAGGCCCAAAACAAATCGGCCTGAACCGGCCAAGGCGGGTCTATGTGATGACGGCATCCGCAGACCTGCCAGCGACATGGCCCGCGGCAGACAGGTTCGCGGCCAAGACGGCATCGCCGAAGGCCGCCCCCTGCGCGCAGCCCGAGATCAGCTTTCCAATGAAATGATCCCCTGCCCCGTGGGTTGAAACGACTGTAACGCGCTGGCCCGGGATCGCTCCTGCTTCGCCTGACCCGTCGTAGGCAACACCACTGGCGCCCGCTGTCACGATGACTTGCTCAAATCGCTCTCTCAGCTTTGCAGCGGCCACCTGCGCACCAGAGAGACTGTCGACCACTGTGCCGCACATCGCCTCGGCCTCGATCGCATTGACCACCAGAATATCAACGTTTCTCAACAACGCCTCGCTCATGTCGCGATAGGGGGCTGCGTTCAGGCAAACCACAACGCCTTTTTCGCGGCCAATCCGCGCCGCTGCGATGTTCACCGCCTCAGGAATCTCGTTCTGCAGGATCAGATACCCGGCGTCTTTCCAAAGCCTTTCGTCGTCCAGCACAGCAGGGTCGAGCGCCAGATTAGCCCCCGAAACAATGACCGCCCCGTAATCTCCGCTGGCATCACTGATCGCAACGCTCATACCAGTCCCGACACCGTCGATGCGCGAGATGAAATCGGTCTCGACCCCGGTTTCCGCCAGATGCGTCATGGCAAATGTTGCCAGATCATCCTTTCCCACCGCCGAGACAAGCCGCGTTCGGACGCCGTTTTCCGCCACCGAAACAGCCTGATTGCCGCCCTTCCCGCCGAATTTCGGACGCCATGAGAACCCTGTCACGGTCTCACCGGCCCCTGGACGATGCGGAGCGTCAACAAAGATGTCGTAGTGAATGGAACCAACAACGACGACGACTGAGGAACTGGACATGCGTGGCTCCTATTTCTTTCGCTTTGCGACGACCGACGCCATCGTCATCGACAATTGCGTTTCGGCTTGGGCAAAATCGCGCTGCGCGACCCCAACAAAGACCGAGTCCATGATGCAAAGCTGCGCAATCCGGGCAGCCGCGTTTTCGCCAAGCAGCGGAGAGCCCTGCGCCGTTGAGCACAGCGTCACGTCCGCCATTTGCGCGACGGGCGAGCCTGCGTAGTTGGTCAGAGCGATCACGCCCGCGCCGTTTTGCCGTGCCAGCGCCGCCGCTTCGATCACGGCGGTTGTCGCGCCGGAATGGCTGATGGCGACGACAACATCCTCTGGGCCCAGCAATGAGGCCGACATTATCATCATATGCGTGTCGTCATAAACGCTGCTGCGCAAACCAATCCTGAGAAACTTGTGAGACACGTCCCGTGCAATCTGGGCAGACCCGCCAAGGCCATAGAACTCACGGTTGCGCGCGCCATGCAGCAAATCCGCCGCGCGATCGAAGGCGTCCATGTCGATGATCGACATCGTCTCTTCCAAGGCCTGCATGGCGGTGTTGAACACCTTCTTGACGATATCGGCGGAGCTGTCTTCCGGCGATATCTCGGCATGCATGGCTGCGACGTCCGACTGCCGGTAGGACACGAGGGCCGCGCGAAACTCGCGAAAGCCGTTGAAGCCAAGTTTCTTGGCGATTTTCACGATCATCGCGTCCGAGACGCCAGCATCGTCGGCAACCTCACGAATGGAGGTCGTCAGATCAAGTTGCGAACGTCCCGTGATGGTGTCGATCACACGCGCTTCGAGCGGCGTCATCAGCGGCATCTTCATCCGCACCTGAGCGCCCACAGTCCGAGGGTCTATGTTCATGGTCCTCTGATCCCTCCGATGGGGGCCGCGTTGTTTGGATTATGCCCCCGAGAACAGGGCAGCCATCCCAAGCGTCCCCGCTTCACAAGCGCAGACAAACTCATAAACTCTTTAGTCACCTGCCAGAAGTTTTTGCACCACCCTTTGCGACAAAGGTGAGTTCTGTGTCTCAATGGCCGAGCGCAACTCGTTGCTCGCCTCGACCTTATCGGCGAGCGCCATCAACCGCTCGGTCATTTCGATATTCGCGGCGCATTCTTCGACCGGATCGATCCCCGAGGCATCGGGGAATGTGTCGAAATAGATCACGCCATCGTAGCCGTCCCGCTTGATCTGCGCCAACAGTTCCAAGGTCGCCAAGGGATGCACGGAGCCGACCATCAGACCGTCATCCCGCTTGCCGTACCCGTCATTCAGGTGCACCCCCAGCAACCGCGACCGGCGGGCGATCAGTGCGGCGGCAAAGGCGGGCATTTCATCGGCATAGAGCACATGTGCGAAATCCAGCGTCACCCCCATATTGTCCAGACCAACGTCATCAATGGCCAGAAGGGTGGTCGCCACGTCCGGCAAGAGTGCAAAGGCCCGCGGCTCGTTTGGCTTGTATTCTATGGAGACCATGCACTCCGGCGCATGTGCTGCGACTTCGCGGATACCGTCGATCTCATCCGCCCACATCTTTGCGTAATCGCCCTGAAAGCTGTAATCGAACCCGTCTTGCCCCAGCCAGAGCGTCATCAGTGGCGCTTCCATTTCAAGCGCGGCGTCGATGCCCCTTTTGGTCAGATCAATCGCCTCGCGTCGGATCGCGGGGTCAGGATGGGTGAACGCGCCCAGCTTGAAACCGGGGTTGGTGTAATACCGCATAGCCAAGCCGTTGATCTGAAGGCCCATGTCATTGATCTCATCGCGCACCGCTTTGGGATCCTCGGTGACGTGGTCGGGATAGTTCAGATCGACATGGGTCAGCCCTTTGACCCGCGATGCGCGACGCGCTGTCATCATGGCCGTCGGTTTACCCTTCAAATCCGGCCATTCCGCCTCGGCCTTCGCTGCGAAGGAATTCAAGCGTGTCGCGAAGCGTGTCATGTAGCTCTCCCACTATTTCTTCACGAAATCGCATATTCTTGTGAATTTTTCAATCGAACTCTGGGCAAGGCAGCTCTACCCGCGCCAAACGCGCCCCTTACTCCAAGACACTCCGTGCAGGATCATGTGGGCGCCGCGTCGTCCATAAGCCCGGCCGCTTTCAAGTCAGACCAGAGCGCCTGCGGAATGGTGGTCTGGGCCGCCAGGATATTCGACTGCATTTCGCTCTGCCCCTGCCCCCCCGGAATGACGGACAGGACAGCCGGATGCCGAAGTGGAAACTGGAAAGCCGCATCGACCAGTCTGATCCCGTGATTTTCACAGATCGCCTGTATCTTGCCGACCCGGTCGCGGATCTCCGGAGGGGCGATTTCGTAGTTGAAATGGGCACCTTCTATTGGTCCCGTCGCAAGGATGCCGGAATTGTAGGGGCCGCCGATCACCACCCCGATGCCGCGCGCCTCGCACAGCGGAAGGAAGGTTTTCAGCGCCTCCTGCTCTAGCAAGGTATAGCGGCCTGCCAACAGGAAGATGTCGAAATCTCCGCGTTCGGCCAGCCATTGGCAAGGCTCCCATTCGTTGACACCCGCGCCAAAGGCACCGATGACCCCCTGCTCGCGCAACTCGAGCAGAGCGCGATAGCCGCCTTCCATCAGTTCGGCCAGTTTGGTGTCCAGCACGCTCTGACTGCCGTGGTTGGCAATGTCGATGTCATGGGCAAACAACATATCGACCCGATCCACGCCCAAGCGTTCCAGCGAAAATTCAAGTGAACGCATCACGCCGTCATAGCTATAATCGTAGATCTCGCGCCGGTTCGGGACGTCGAACCATTTGCCGATGCCATCGCGCGTTTCCGCAGTCGCGGGGGCCAGAAGACGGCCGATCTTGGTCGACAGCACGTAGTCTTCGCGCGGCTTGTCGCGCAAAAAGCGGTTCAGCCGTGTCTCGCTCAGACCGTAGCCATACAGCGGTGCGGTATCAAAATAGCGCAGGCCGTTGTCCCAGGCCATTTGCAGCACCGCATGCGCTTCATCGTCGGACACCGCGCGATACAGATTGCCCAGCGGCGCTGTCCCCATCCCGATCTCGGTGAAGGTCAATCCGCCAGAGTTGTGCCGGTCCCAAGTCCTTGTGCGCTGTTGCATCCGATCCCCCTGTTTACGGGCCGAGTGTACACGGAAATTTCTTGGCTTCCATACGTCCCACCACTAGACTTTTTGCGGGAGCGAGGGAGAAATTATGTCGCGATTTTCAAAGACTTTTGGCACCGATCGACCAGCCATCGCCATGGTGCATCTAGGGGCCTTGCCCGGAACGCCGCTGTATGACGCCGACGCCGGACTCGAGGGGCTGGTTGACGCCGCGCACAGCGATCTCAAGGCGCTGCAAGACGCCGGGTTCGATGCCGTTATGTTTGGCAACGAAAACGACCGGCCTTACGAATTCAACGTCGATACAGCCTCGACGGCGACGATGGCCTATGTCATCGGGCGGCTTCAATCCGAAATCACGGTGCCTTTCGGCGTCAACGTCCTGTGGGATCCCCGGTCCAGCATTGCGCTGGCGGCCGCGACAGGCGCCGCTTTCGTGCGCGAGATCTTTACCGGGACCTATGCGTCAGACATGGGCCCCTGGACACCCGACGCAGGCGCCGCACTGCGATATGGCAAACGGCTGGACCGCGGGGACCTGCTGACGCTTTTCAACGTGTCAGCGGAATTTGCCGACAGTCTGGACCGTCGGCCGCTTGCCGATCGCGCGCGCTCGGCAGTGTTTTCGTCTATTCCCGACGCGGTTCTGGTGTCCGGCGCGATCACCGGTGAAGCGGCGAAGATGGAAGATCTCGAAGCGGTCAAATCCGCCCTTCCGGCGACGCCCGTTCTGGCCAATACGGGGGTGCGCCATGACACGGTTGCGCAGGTCTTCGGCATCGCCGACGGCTGCATCGTTGGATCGGCCCTCAAGGTCGATGGCCATACATGGAACGCCGTCGATGCTGATCGCGCGGCGGATTTCATGGCGCGCGTCAGGGCCGCCCGATCATGACACGCAGCATCGCAAAAGACCTTGCCGCGCTGATGATGATCCCTGGCCTGTCCGGCCACGAGGATCGCGTGCGCCGCCATATTGCCACCGAACTGGACGCGATGGGCGTGGATAGCCGCGTCGACACCTTGGGCAACCTGATCGCGACCTTTCCGGGAAGTGCTGACGCGCCGTCCGTGATGGTCTTCGCGCATATGGACCAGTTGGGGTTTTTCGTACGGAAAATCGAAAATGACGGGCTGATCCGGGTCGAACGGATGGGCGGCGTGCCAGAACGCGCGCTGGCATCGCAAGCGGTGCTTTTGTGCGTCGAGAACGGGGAAGACGTGCCGGGATTGATCGCCAACAAAGCCCACCACGCCACCACACCGGACGAAAAGTATCATGTCCTGAAGGCGCCTGAGATTGCCATCGACACCGGGCACGGATCGAAGCAGGCGGTGATGGCAGCCGGTATCGGCATCGGCACGCCGGTTGTCTATCGCCCGCAAGTCATCGAGTTGGCCGGCCAGTGCATCGCCGGGCCTTCCATTGATGATCGCGCGGGCTGTGCCGTGCTGTTGGATATGGCGCGGCGATTGAAGGACCGCGCGGACGGCGCCACCGTTCATCTGGTCTTTTCCGTGCAAGAAGAATTCAACCTGCGCGGCGCCATGACAGCGGCCCGCGCACTGGCCCCTGACATTGCCATCCAGATCGATCTGATGCTGGCCACCGACACCCCGGACATGGCCGATCGGGGCGAGATGAGCCTCGGCGGTGGACCGGGGATGAGCCACTATTCCTTTCATGGGCGCGGCACGCTGAACGGCGTGATCCCGCATCCTGCCGCGCGGCGTCTGATAAGGGCAGCGGCAGATCGCGTGCAAGTGCCGCTGCAACATTCCGCCCAGGTCGGCGTGCTGACGGATCTGAGCTATGTCCAGCAACTCGGTGAAGGCGTGATCTGCGTCGATGTCGGGTTTCCCATGCGGTATTCCCATTCCAGCCTCGAAATGTGCGACCTGAGGGATCTGGAGGCACTGTCGCAACTGCTGGCCTCGGCGCTGGAAATCGTGCCGGGCTTTGATCTGTCGCGCGATGGCGTAGGCGCATGAACTATACCATCGGCATCGACATCGGCACCTATTCCTCGAAGGGGGTGATCGTCGATGCAGGCGGCGCAATCATCGCGACGGCAACCACTCCGCATGACATGATCGTCCCTCGCCCGGGGTGGGCGGAACACCGCCCCGATGAAGACTGGTGGGGCGATCTGGTCAAATTGACGGGGCAGCTGCTGGCCACGTCGGGGCTCGATCCCGCAGACATCCGCTGCGTTGCGACATCGGCAATCGGGCCCTGCATGTTGCCGGTGGATGCCGATGGGCGTCCGCTGATGAATGGCGTGCTTTATGGTGTAGATACGCGCGCCTCGGACGAAATACGGTGGCTTGACGGGCAGATCGGGCCGGACCGCATCTTTCAACAATGTGGCAATGCCCTGACCTCGCAATCCGTGGGGCCGAAAATCCTATGGCTGAAACGCCATCGGCCTGAGATCTTTGCGCAGACCGCACGGATCCTTACAGCGACCTCCTACCTGACGTTCAAACTGACCGGGGAATACGCGATCGACCACTACACAGCGGCCAACTTCTCGCCGCTCTATGATGTCGAAACGCAGGATTGGACCACGGAACTGACTTCCGAGATCGTCGGCAAGGAGATGCTGCCCCGGCTTCTCTGGTCAACGGAAATTGCCGGACAGATCACCGCACAGGCGGCGGCAGAAACCGGTCTTGCCGAGGGCACGCCCGTCACCGTCGGCACCATCGACGCTGCCGCCGAGGCGGTCAGCGTGCAGGTGCAAGGCCCCGGTGACATGATGATGATGTATGGGTCGACCATTTTCATCATTCAGGTCACCCAAGACAGGGTGCGCGATCCGGCGCTGTGGTATGCACCTTGGATAACGCCCGGAACACATGCGTCGATGGCGGGTCTTGCGACTTCCGGCACTCTGACCCACTGGTTTCGGGATCAGTTCGCCCGCGAGATGGATGGCGATCAGGCCTTTGGCGCTTTGATGAATGAGGCCGCCGCCACGCCGCCCGGTGCGGGCGGGCTGTTGGCGCTTCCGTATTTCTCGGGTGAGCGCACGCCGATCCATGATCCCGCCGCGCGCGGATGCTTTTTCGGCCTCGATCTGACCCACACCCGCGCGCACATGTACCGCGCGCTGATCGAAGGCATCGCCTTTGGCACCGCGCATGTGATCGAAACCTTTGTCAAAGCTGGCGCTACGCCCGAAAGGATTCTGGCGGTGGGCGGCGGCACGAAAGGCGATCTTTGGATGCAGGCGACATCGGATATCGGGGGCGTGCCGCAGATCGTATGCGACAATACCGTTGGCGCCTCGTACGGGGATGCCTTTCTGGCGGCCTGCGCCATCGGAACCGCAGAGCCGAATGACATCACGACGTGGAACCCGATTGCACGGCACGTGACGCCAGAACAGCACCCGGTCTACGCCCGGCAATTCGCCCTGTTCAAAAATCTCTATCTTGCGACAAAGGATATCGCGGCGGAACTCGGCGCAATCAAGTAACAGGGCTTTCGCGCTGTCGGCGATTGGCCGGGGCGCTGATCTATCGCTTTCAGCGCTATTTCACCGCACCCGCCGCCATGCCCTTGATAATATACCGCTCAAGGATGATGCCGATGACGATCAGCGGCAGAATGGCGGCGAAGGACAGCGCGGCCATGGACCACCAGCTGATGCCCTGACTGCCAGTCTGACTTGCCACCATGACCGGCAGCGTCTTGGCATTGGTCGAGGTCAGCAGCGCCGCGAAGAAGTATTCGTTCCACGTCAGCACAAGGCTTAGGATAAAGGCCGCCACCATGCCGGGCAGCGCGATGGGCATGACGATGGTCAGGAATGCGCCCCAGATCGACAGACCGTCCACCATCGCCGCCTCTTCCAACTCGGTCGGGATTGAGCCGAACTGGTCGCGCATGATCCAGATGACAATCGGCAGGACGGTCAGCGTATAAAGCAGGATCAACCCGATCCGCGTGTCGAGAAGCCCCAGTTCCTTATACAGCACCAAAAATGGCAGGGCCAAGACGACCGGCGGCAGGATCAACTGCGACAGGAAGAAGAACGAGATGTCTGAATTCTTCATGAAGCCGAACTTGTACTGAAAGCGCGACAACCCATAGGCCGCGCAACTGCCCAACACGACGGCCAGCAGCGATGCGCTGACCGAGATGATCGTCGAATTCCAGAACCGTTTCAGAAACTCCGCACGCACGGTCGATTCCGTGCCGATGGTGTCCGGCGACAGCCCCAAGGACCGGAAACCCAGCCATTTCGGCGTGAAATCCCACCAAGGCACAAGGTTCCCCTTCATCACGTCGGGCGCGATCTTGAAGCTGGTCGTGATGGTCCAATAGATCGGGAACAGGCAGATGAAGGCCCAGAAGATCAAAATCGCATAGATGCCGACCTTGCCCAAAGTGCGACCGGGGCGAAAGCTGCGATCGCTGTCGCCGTCGTGGAAGATTTGTGCGCTCATCTCAATACCTCGGCTTCATCCAGCGATCCGCCACCTTCATCAGGATCGTCATGGCGATGACAATCACCACGAGATAGACCATGGCCAGCATCGTGCCGTAGCCCACATTCGAGCGGTCCCGGTATTCGCGGAAGATGAAACTGGTCACCGAATCCGTGGCGCCGCCCGGGCCACCGGCGGTGACATTGATGATGATATCAGCAAGCTTGAGCTTGAAGATGATCCGGATCAGAACCGCGGTGATCGACACCGGCAGCATCAGCGGAAAGGTGATTTCCCAAAAGCGCCGCCATGCGGGGGCGCCGTCGACCTCGGCCGCTTCGTGCAATTCCTTCGGGATCGCCTGCAGACCGGCGAGGATCATGATCATCATGAAAGGAATGTAGGTCCATGCGTCCATGATCATAATGGTTGCTCGGGCGATTTCTGGCGTGCCGAAAAAACTGGGCTGCTCCCATCCCAGATTGCGCAACAGGCGTGCCACGGGGCCAAAGCGGTTTTCCAGCATCGATTTGCCGATCATCCAGCTGACAGCAACCGGCGACAACATCAGAGGCAGCAAAAACGCCACCCGAAAGAACTTGCGCGCGCGGATATTGCTGTTCAGCATCAGCGCCAATCCAAAGGCGATGGCATATTCCACGACGATGGCCAGCGTGTACCACACCATGTTCAGCATCGCGTTCCAGTAGAACGGATCGCTCCACATCTGCACGATGTTGTCGACACCGTTGAACTGCCGTCCATTGGGTGAAGCCAGGTTCCAGTCCGACAGCGCAATGCCGACCGAGAATATCAGCGGAAAGACCACCAAGGCGACGACGAACAAGGCTGCAGGCAGCACGAACAAGGTGCGCTTGCCGCGCTCTCCGTGGATCAGAACCTGCGCCCAGCACAGGCAGATGGCCCAAAGCACAAAGGCGTACAGCGAGGGGCGCCATGTCTCGAACCCCAACGCGATGGTGCCCTGCTGGTCCAGCCATTGCAAAATTACGGTGACGACCAAAATCGCCAGACTGCCGCGCACAATGGTGCGCCCGAATGTTCGCTGTCCGTCAGAGATGTCGTCACGTGTCACGACATGCAGGAATTCACCTTCGCTCAAGCGCCCGCCCCTTTTGCTCATGGTGTGGCCCGGCGGAGTTGACCGCCGGACCGATTTTGGCGTTACAGACCCAGCGATGCCTTATACAGCGCGATCTGGCTTTCACGGCCAATCTGGTCGGTGATACCCTCCCAGGCCGCAGCGATGGCGTCGGCTGTTTCCTGTGCGCTGCCGTACTGCCCGGCAAAGCCCTTGGCCAGTTCGTCCTCGGCCACCGAATAGTACTGGAAGATCCCGGGGATACGCGGCTCGATCGCAGCGTTGGGGTGGTTGTAGCTGTCGCGGTTCGACCCGAGGTAATCCTCGATATAGGCCCGGTCATAGCCTGCCGCTTCCCACTCGTCATAGTCGAAGTGCGAATTGCGATAGGGCTGGAACCCGGAGGGATAGGCCGCCGTCCAGAGCGACAGGTCCTTGCCACCCAGATGCGCCGCCGCCGACCAGGCCGCCTTGCGCTTTTTCTCGTCGCCCTGCACGCGGTTGGTGACGTAGACACCCCAGCCGATATAGGCCATCTGCGGCGCTTCGTTGTAGGTCTCTTCCCATTCGCCGGTCTGGCTGTTGTAGACCCGGTCCGATCCGGGGTTGATGCCAAAGCCGACCACATCGCCGACAACAGAGGTGTCCGATGTCCGCGCGCTGGAGCCGACATCGCCCCACCACATCAGCATGGACCCGGTCCCGGCAAGGAACTGCGAGAAGGCCGTTGTACCCGGGTCGGCGTTGATCTGATCGGGCGGATAGGCGTTGTCGGTTGCGATCAGGTCCAGAACGTCCTGAATCGCCTGCACAAAGGCAGGATTGTTGACGCGCGGCTTCATGGTGTCGGGATCGAACAGCCAGGCGGGATCGTTCGGATGTTTGCCATAGGCCGCGACACGGTTCAGGATGAAGTACATGCCAAAGCCGCCCCAACCCTTCAGCGGGTCAAGATAGCCATAGGCGGGCAGCCCGGTCAGCGGGTCTTCCTTGCCGGCCAGATCTTTCGAGATCGCGTTGACCTCCTGCCAGGTTTTCGGCGGCTCGGCGCGGCCAGTCACTGAACCCTCGCCAAAGTAATCGGTGCGATAGGCAAAGGTGTGCGCGTCGCCATCAATGGTGACCCGGTAGGTCTTGCCATCCCAGGTGCCGACCGGTGCCTTGAGGTAGTCCACCAGATCGCTGGCGTCGATCTGCTCGGCGACCCAATCGGGCATCTCGTCCAGCAGGCCGCGCCCGGCGGTGTCCCCTTCGAAAGGCGCGCCCATTTCCAGCACATCGAAATCAACGGTTCCGGTCGCGATCGACTGTTGCAGACGGGCGTTATAGTCGGCCTGTGCAAGGTCGATCCAGTTGATCTTGGCGCCGGTGTATTCCTCCCAGGGCTTCAGGAAGCCGCGGAACAGAAAGTTGTGCAAGTTCTGGTTGTTGAGCCCCATGAAGGTCAGCTCGACCCCCTCGAACTCGCCTTCGGCGACATTGGCCTTGGTGGGCTCCAGACATAGGGCGCCAACCTTTTGCCAATCGCTGTCGGTGGGCGAACCCATGCCGACGCCGGGGATCTTCAGGATTTCCGCGCGCACGCCGGAATGAGCCGCCGCTTGCGCAGGTCCCGCCGTCAGGCCGCCCATGGATGCCAGTGCACCGGTCGCCACCGCGCCTTGCAGCAGCGTGCGGCGGCTTAGCGTCTGGCGCGCCATAAGGTATTTGTAATGGTCTAATTTCATGGTCTTCTCCTCCCTGGAAAAACAGAAGGTCGGGCTTGCAGGCGCCGATCTGCCGTTTTCGACTGTGGCCGCCCCAAGTCGCCGTCGCGGACCTTCACCCGTCTTGTTACGCCGTGGACGCATCGGGAAAATACCCCGACGAAAAAAACCTTGCACGCGGCCCACAACGCCTGTCAAGTGTTTGGTATACCAAAGGCACGAAAGCAGCGGCACGAGCGGATCGGCGTATTTTCAACTGCTTGCGGCGCGAAAAACCGGGGGGGCGGATGGCAACGGTCAAGATCCAGAGTTTAACGAAATCCTATGGTGCCGTGGAAGTCATTCCCGGACTTGATGTTGACATCGCAGATGGCGAATTCGTCGTTCTCGTAGGTCCATCGGGCTGCGGCAAGTCCACGCTTTTGCGGATGATCGCGGGCCTTGAAAGCATCACCTCAGGCCAAATTTCCATCGGTGAAAAGGTGGTGAACAACCTGCCCCCGGCCGACCGCGATATCGCAATGGTGTTCCAGAACTACGCGCTTTACCCACATAAGACCGTTGGCGCAAACATGGCGTTTTCGCTGCGGATGCGCAGGATGGACAAGGCCGAGATCGACCGCAGGGTGGCCCGCGCCGCCGATATCCTTGGGCTTGGCCCCTATCTTGATCGCTATCCGCGTGCCTTGTCGGGCGGCCAGCGGCAACGCGTTGCCATGGGCCGGGCCATCGTGCGCGACCCGCAGGTTTTCCTGTTCGATGAACCCTTGTCGAACCTTGACGCCAAGCTGCGCGTCCAGATGCGCGCGGAAATCCGAGAGCTTCATCAGCGCCTGCAATCGACGACCGTCTATGTCACCCACGACCAGATCGAAGCGATGACCATGGCGGACAAGATCGTTGTCATGCAGACGGGACGGATCGAGCAGCAAGGGCGCCCTGTGGACGTCTATGACAAACCGGCCAACACCTTTGTAGCGGCCTTCATCGGCTCGCCCTCCATGAACCTGATCGACGGGGTCGTCGTCCACAAGGATGGTGCGCCCTTTGCCCGCCTTGGGGATATCGACCTGGCCCTGCCCCGGATTGCGGGCCTTGATGAGAACCGGGAAATCATCATCGGCATTCGCCCCGAGGAGCTCAAGGTCGCGGAGGCTGGCCTGCCCGCCGAGATCAGCGTCGTCGAGCCGACCGGCGCCGAAACCTTGGTGATGAGCCGCTACGCCGGGCGTGAATTGACCTTGATCGACCGCGAACGGCGCAGCTATCACTCGGGTCAGACGATCCATTTGACGGCAAAGCCCGAGGCGATCCACGTTTTCGATCGCAAGACAACCAACCGCCTGGACTGAGGAGACCACAATGCTTAAGGGAATCGACCCACGCCTGAACGCCGATGTGCTGTATGTCCTGAGATCAATGGGCCACGGCGACACGCTGATCATCGCGGACGCGAATTTTCCATCGGATTCGGTGGCGCGCAGCACGGTCTATGGCGATCTGTTACGAATGGAGAACCTGACCGCCGGACAGGCGGTCGAGGCGGTACTGTCGGTCATGCCGCTGGACACCTTCGTCGAGGATTTCGCCGCCCGGATGGAAATGGTCGACGACAAGGACACCGTGCCCCCCGTCCAGGAAGAAGTGCAGAGCGCCATCGACGCTGCCGAAGGTCGCCCGCGCCCGATGATCGGGATTGAACGGTTTGATTTCTACGATATTGCCCGGAAAAGCTATGCGGTCATCCAGACCGGCGAGCGGCGCTTCTACGGCTGCTTCCTGTTGCGCAAAGGTGTGGTGGGGCCTGACGCATGAGCATCGTGATCCTTGGCGTTTTCGTCGCCGATACCGCCTACAGGGCCAAGCGAATGCCGGTCATGGGCGAAACTGTCCTTGGGGATTCCTTCGCGCTCGGACCGGGCGGCAAGGGGTCGAACCAGGCCGTGGCGGCATCCATGGCCGGGGGCGACGTGCATTTTCTGACCCGGCTGGGCGTTGACACCTTCGCCGATATGGCGCGCGAGACCTGGAAAAAGGGCGGCGTTACTCCGCACGTCATTGACGATCCCGACAGCTATACCGGGGCCGCGTTCATCTTTCTCGAAGCGACCACTGGCAACAATGCCATTATCGTCTCGCCCGGGGCCGCCGGGCGGATCTCGCCCGCCGATATTGACGCCCACGCAGACCTGATCGGCGGCGCCGATGTGTTCATCACCCAGTTGGAACAGCCTTTGGACGCGGCCATGCACGCGCTTGAAATCGCCAAAGCGGGCGGTGCCCGCACCATTCTGAACCCGGCGCCAGCAGCGGAATTGCCCCCCGGCATGCTGGCGCTGTGCGATTTCGCCACCCCAAACGAATCCGAAGCCGAAGCCTTGACCGGGATTGCCGTCACATCGCCAGAGGATGCCAAACGCGCCGCCGACGCGCTTTTGGAAATGGGAGTCGGGGCGGCCATCATCACGCTGGGCGAAAATGGCGCGCTTTACCATGACGGTGAAACAACCCTGCATGTGCCCGCCGTCAAGGTTGGCAAGGTGGTCGAGACCACCGGCGCCGGTGACGCTTTCAACGGAGGCTTTGCAGCGGCCCTGTCACGCGGCATGTCGCCAACCGAAGCCGTGCGCTACGGCAACGCAACAGCAGGCATCTCGGTCACCCGGGCTGGAACCGCACCCTCCATGCCCTCCCGAGAAGAGATCGAGGCTTTGCTCAATCTCTAGGCCCCAGCGGCTCAGCGGCCAATCCTGTGCAGGCCCTTTACCGCAAAGCTTGGATTCTCAACCGTCATTCAGTCAGCACAAATCTTGAAACTGTCGCCCGAAACCCTCTGCAATCGGTTGCAAAAATCTGCCCCCCGATTATTGATAGGCTGCAGGCAAAACCACTCCTGATGCCGCCAGAAACGGGTAACAGTGATGACAGCAACACTCAAAGACGTGGCACTGCGCGCCGGGGTTTCCACATCTGCGGTATCGCGCACCTTCACTGCTGGCGCCTCGGTATCGGAAAAGATGCGGCGCAAAGTCGAAAAAGCGGCCGCCGAACTGGGCTACAGCCCGAATTTTCTGGCCCGCAGCCTGACGACACGGCGCACCAAACTGATCGGCCTGGTGTCCAACAACTTTCACAACCCGATCTTTCTGGAGGTGTTCGATCTGTTCACCCGCGGCCTGCAAGACCGTGGTTTGCGCCCTCTTCTGGTCAACCTCAGCGATGAAACCGATCCCGAACACTCCGTTCAGATGCTTCAGCAGTATTCGGTGGATGGGGTAATCGTCGCCTCATCGACACTTCCACCTGCGTTTTCCAAGGCGTTCCGGGACAAAGGCATGGCTGTCGTCAATACCTTCGGGCGCTACGCCAGCAGCCCGGATGTTCATGTGGTCGGCATCGACAACGCCGAGGCAGGCCGGATCGCGGCGCGCGAACTTGCGGCTCGGGGATACAAAAACGTCGGATTTCTGGGCGGGCCAGAGACCGCCACCTCGACAACGGACCGCTTGCGGGGTTTTACCGAAGAGATCGCGCGGCATCCTGACATGAGTTGCAGCCATTCCTTTGCCACCGCCTATTCGTTTCAAGCGGGCCGGACGGAAATGCTTCGCCTGCTGGAAACCGGCCATGCCGAGGCGTATTTTTGCGGCGATGACGTGTTGTCCATCGGTGTGCTCAGCGCAATCCGGGATCGCGGGCTTCAGGTACCGCAGGATATTGGCGTGATCGGCCTGAACGACATGGAAATCGCCAGTTGGCAAAACATCGCGCTCACGACCATTCATCAGCCGATCCGGCAGATCATCAACTCGTCGGTGGAGCTGATGGTGGCGATGCTCGATGAGCCGGACCGCTACCCCGAAGCGCGCCTGTTCCCCTGTCAGGTAATTGAACGCGAGACCCTTCGACCCCGCGTTCAAACTGGGTGATCAGCGAAACATCGGCGGACGTGCGTCCAGCCAAGCGCCGTTGCCCTTGGCCGAGTCGACCGCCGCATAGACCGCCGCCATCGACCGAAGGCCGTCGGTTGCCGTCGGCAGACCATCGCGGGTCTCACCCCTGATCGCATCGGCCAAATCGCAATAGATATTGGCGACGGCCAAAGGGAAGCCTTCGGGGTGTGCGATAGAGACCCGAGACAAACGCTGGGCGTCCTCATGCAGGCCGCTTTCGCCCTTTTCGATGATCTGGGTCCGCCCACCGACTGGTGTATAAATCAATTGGTTAGGCTGCTCGGACGCCCACCGCAATCCGCCGGTTTCGCCAAAGACCTGAATGTCGAACCCGTGTTGCCGCCCGATAGCCACAGACGAGGTCCAAAGCCGCCCGACCGTGCCCCCCGCCATTCGGAAATTGACCATCGCGTCATCCTCCAGCACCCGGCTGGGAATGGTCGAGGCGAAATCGGCTGACAGCTTTTCGACCTGATCGTCGCAAATGAAGCTTGCCATATGTAGGGCGTGGATACCGCAATCGGCGAACTGTCCGGACACGCCCGCCATTTCCGGATCATAACGCCAGCGCACGCGCGGGTTGTCCGCGTCGGTGGCGTCGCCGTGGTGCCCGTGGCTGAAATTGGTCACCACGAGGCGGACCTTGCCGATCTCTCCGGCGCGCACCATGGCGCGGGCTTGCCGCACCATCGGATAGGCCGAATAGCAATAGTTCACCGCGCAGATCTTGCCGCTGGCCATGGCCACCCGCACGATCTCTTCGCCCTCGTCGACCTGCATCGTCATCGGCTTTTCGCACAGCACGTTGAACCCCGCCTCGAGAAAGGCCTTGGTGATTTCAAAGTGGGTGGAGTTCGGGGTCGCCACGGTTACCAGATCCATCCGGTCAGGGCGGTCCTGTTCGCCAGCCAGCATCTCTTGCCAGCTGCCATAGGCCCGGTCTGCCGAGATGCCCAGCCGCTGCGCATAGTCGCGTCCCGCATCGGCGCGGTGATCCAGCGCGCCAGCGACAAATTCAAACAGCCCGTCCGCCTGAGCGCCCAGTCGATGCGCCGGTCCGATCTGGCTGCCTTCGCCGCCGCCGATCATACCCCATTTCAGTTTTGCCATTTCGTTCATCCTAAATGCCGATGGATTGCAGATATTTATGGTTTGCGTGCGCCGTTCACAGACGTAGTCGGCGCGATCGGCTCACTGGCCTTGCAGCGCTTACTTGGCCTTTCCCCTTGGACCACCAGTGGTACCGGTGCTTACAACCATTGTGATGCCTTTCGAGGTGTCAGAGCGTAGCGACGTCAACCCAAGCCTTGGCATGGGAGGACGCCAAGGCCGCCGCCACGACTTGATTGACTTCCAAGCCATCCTGAAAGGTCGGCCAAACGGGGGTTCCGGTCTCGATTGCGCGCAGAAAATCGCGGGCTTCGATGATGATCTGATCCTGATACCCGGTGCCGTGCCCCGGCCCCTGACAAAAAGGCTCATAATCGGGGTGCGCCGGGCCGGTCAAAATCTTGCGAAAGCCGCGCGTCGCCTCGGGCTCGTCCGATTGATAGAACCACAGCGCGTTCTGGTCTTCCTGATCAAAGCGGATCGCGCCTTTTGTTCCCGTGATTTCATAGGCATAGCCCATCTTTCTGCCATGGCTGATGCGGCTGAAATACATCTGTCCCATGGCGCCATTTGCAAAGCGGCACATCATCTGGCCGTGATCGTCGTTCGTCACTTCGCCGCCCGGACGCTTGGCGTGGACGGTTTCGACCTCGGCGATCAAAGAGGCAATCGGCCCGGCAAGCGCCAGCGCGCCATTGATCATATGCGGGGCCAGATCGCCCATCGTGCCATTCGCATCCCCGGTGGTGCGCCACGTCGCGGGCTGTTGCGGATCAGCGAGGAAATCCTCGGTATGCTCGCCCCGGAACCATGTAATGTCGCCGATTGCCCCCTCAGAGATCAGACGGCGGGCGAACTGGCTGGCGGGCGTCCGTATATAGTTGAACCCGGTCATGCTGACCTGCCCCTGCGCCGCCGCCACCATCGCTCGGCTGTCCGCCAATGATGCTCCTAAGGGCTTTTCGCAGAACACGGGCTTGTTCAGCGCGAAAGCTGCGGTAGCGATGGACAGATGGGTTTCCTGTGGTGACGCGATGATCACCGCCTCGACCTTGGGGTCATTCACCAGCACCCGCCAGTCGTCCGTGCAGCGCGCAAAACCATAGGCTGTGCGATACTTTTCGGCAGACACCGGGTTGGTGGCGCAAACCATCTCGAGCCTTGGCCGCAGCGCCGTATTGAACACCGCGCCAACGGCAGACATCGCCACGGCATGCGCCTTGCCCATGTAGCCTCCGCCAACGATCCCAATGCCGATTCCTGTCATCATGCCGCCCGTGGTTCGATTTCGGTTTGCAACCGGTTGCAAAATTTGTATCTTCGGATTCGGCAATGCGCAAGATGCAATCGCCCATCCGGCACCTTTGAACGAAACGCGGGCAGATCATGAACAGCACGGTAAGACTGACGACGGCGCAGGCAATCATCCGCTTTATAGCCAACCAATATATCGTCATCGACGGAGAGGAGATGCGGGTCTGCGGCGGTGGTTTCGGCATCTTCGGTCATGGCAACGTCACCTGTCTGGGCGAGGCGCTGTATGACGCAAGGGACGCCCTCCCGCTGTATCGCGGCCAAAACGAACAAAGCATGGGCTTTGCCGCAGCGGGCTATGCCAAGCAATGGCTGCGCCAGAGGTTCATGTTCTGCACCGCCAGCGCGGGGCCCGGCACAGCCAACCTGCTGACCTCGGCCGCCCTTGCCCATGCCAACCGCCTGCCGATGTTGATGCTGTGCGGCGACGCCTTTCTGACCCGCCTGCCCGACCCGGTCCTGCAGCAACTGGAACACTTCGGAAACCCGACGCTGGGGGTGAACGATGCCTTCAAGGCGGTCTCGCGGTTCTGGGACAGGATCACTCATCCAGCGCAGATCCTGCAATCGCTGCCAGCCGCCTTTGCGACGATGCTGGACCCGGCCGATTGCGGCCCCGCCTTCCTTGGCCTGCCGCAAGACGTGCAAGGCTGGACCTATGATTACCCTGTCAGTTTCTTCGACAAGCGCGTGCATCGCATCCGCCGTCAGGCCCCCGACACGGCCGAGGTCACAGCGGCGGCCGAGGTACTGCGGTGCGCCGAACGCCCTGTGATCATCGCGGGAGGCGGCGTGCAGTATTCGGAAGCGGTGGCCGAACTGACCCAGTTCGCCACAACCCACAACATCCCGGTGATCGAGACGATTGCCGGGCGCGCAAACCTGACCCAGACCCATCCGCTGAACATCGGCCCCGTCGGCGTCACCGGATCGGACAGCGCCAATACCGTGGCGGCGCAAGCCGACGTCATTCTGGCCGTCGGCACGCGACTTCAGGACTTTACCACCGGGTCATGGACTGCCTTCGCACAGGATGCCCGGATCATCGGACTGAACGTCGGACGCCATGACGCGGCCAAGCACCTTTCGCTGCCCGTCGTGGGGGATGCCAAGCTGGGCCTGACGGCGCTCGGCGATGCCCTGCCCGGCTATCGTGCACCGGCAGCATGGACCGATGGCGCCAAGGCCGAGCGCGACAAATGGATCGCCTACACCGACAAGGTCACAACGCCCGGCAACGGGCCGAATTCATATGCGCAAGCGATCCGCGTCGTGAACGATCTGTGCGACCCGCGCGACCGGGTGGTCGCCGCCGCCGGCGGCCTGCCCGCCGAAGTCACGGCGCATTGGCAAACCAAGAGTGTCGGCACCGTCGATGTCGAATTCGGCTTTTCTTGCATGGGTTACGAGATTGCAGGCGGCTGGGGCGCGCGGATTGCCCAGTACGAGCGCGAGCCAGATCAGGACACCATCATCTTTACCGGCGACGGCTCTTATCTGCTGATGAACTCGGACATCTATTCCTCGGTGCTCACAGGGCGCAAGCTGATCATCTGCGTGTTGGACAACGGCGGTTTTGCCGTGATCAACAAGCTGCAGAACAACACCGGCAACGAAAGCTTCAACACCCTCATTGCCGACTGCCCCACGGTATCAAACCCCTTTGCCGTGGATTTCGAAGCCCATGCCGCCGCCATGGGCGCGCATGCCGAAACGGTCGCGACCCCGGCAGACTTCGGCGAGGCCTTCAAACGCGCCAAAGCCGCCGACAAGACCTGCGTGATCGTGATGCAGGTCGATGCCTACGACGGCTGGACAACACAAGGCCATGCCTGGTGGGAGGTCGGAACGCCCCACATAAGCGACAATCCGAAAATCAACGAAAAGCACGCCGAAATCGAGGCCGAACGCGTCAACCAGCGAAAGGGCGTCTGATGAGCGTTCTCGCCAGCATCAAGAAAAACCGCTTTGTCATCATCGGGCGCGTCGGCATGGATCTGTTCACCGATCCCGGTGGCGCAACCGAAGAGGCAGCACATTTCACCGCTGACATGGGCGGATCTTCTGCCAATATCGCGGCGGGGATCGTGAAACTGGGTGGACAGGCCTCGCTTGTGACAACCGTGTCCGACGATGCGGTTGGGCGATTTTGCCTTAACAAGTTGGACCACTACGGCATTGAGAGGGTTCATGTCCGGTCCGTCGGTGGTGAAGCGCGCAATTCCCTTGCGGTGTATGAAAGCCGCGTCGAGGGGCATCAATCGGTCATCTATCGCAATGGCGCCGCTGATTTCGAGATGACGCAGGATGATGTTGCCGCCGTGGATTATAGCCGCTTTGGTGCGCTGGTAACTGCAGGCACGGTCTTTGCCGCTGAACCATCACGCTCAGCGACCTTCCATGCCTTTGATCTGGCCAAAGCCGCGGGCTTGCCAGTCATTTTCGACGTGGACTACCGCCCCTACTCATGGCCGTCACCCGAGGTCGCGGCCAAAGTTTTATCGTGCGCAGGCGCCTTGTCCGACGTGATCGTCGGCAATGATGACGAATTCGGCTTCATGGCTGGCGGAAAGGACAAGGGGCTGGCCAAGGCCCGCGAATTGGCGGCAACGACCGCTTCCATCGTCGTCTACAAGATGGGCGATAAGGGCGCGATCACCTTTGCGGACGGCCAGGAAATCCACACCGGCATTTATCCCGTGACCGCCCTGAAACCGACCGGCGCGGGCGACAGCTTTATGGCCGGAACGCTGTGCTCCATTGCGGATGGGCATGATCTTCGGACCTCGGTACTGCGCGGGTCGGCCTGCGCGGCCATCGTCGTGGCCAAACCCGGCTGCGCCCCCGCCATGCCCGACCGCGCTGCCTTGAATGCTTTTCTGGCCGACCATCCCGGCCCCACCTCACCCAGCTAAGGATCTGCCATGCATATCGCGCCCCATGACAACAGGAACAAGCCAATCGTGGATGCCAACGATCCACTGGTCCCGCTGACCTATTTCAACATCGTCAAGCTGAAAGCCGGCGAGGCCTTCGAATATCAGGTGCCGGGGTATGAAACCTGCATCGTGCCCGCGACCGGCACCGTGGATGTCGACGTCGAAGGCGTGGAGTTCAAAGCCCTCGGCAACCGCACCGAAGACGTTTGGGACGGCGAGCCCGAGGGGGTCTATGCCCCCGTTGGCGCAAAGGTGACGATCATCGCAACCCGCGACACCGAAACCTTTGTCGCAGGGGCGAAATACGACAAGGTTCTGGACCCTTTCGAAGTGCGCGTGGCCGAGATCGACAAGGTGCAATACGGCTCGGACGACACCAAGACCCACCGCAAGATCAAGCATATTCTGGGGCAAAAACAGCACGGCAAAGTTGGCCGCCTGCTTGTCAGCGAACTGTTCACCGTGGGCCAAGGCGGCTGGTCCGGCTTTCCCGCGCACAAGCATGACACCGACAACCTGCCGCATGAAACCCGCCATGATGAAACCTACAACTTTCGCTTTCGCCCAAAGCACGGTTCGGGCGTGCAGATCCTGCAGCGCGAAGAAGGCAAGCCGGGTGACGCCTACCAACTGATGGACGGCTCGACGATCATGATCGACAAAGGCTATCACCCCTGCGCGGTGATGCCCGGCTACGAGATGTATTACTTCACCATTCTGGGCGGCCTGAGCCAGCGCAGCCTGGTGCAGTTCTTCCAACCGACCCACGCCTATCAGATCGAAACGATCCCGGGGATCAAAGACATGGTGGCCAAGTTCAAATGAGCCTCGCCACGCTTGCCGAGGTTCTGCAACCGGCGCTCAGGGGGCACTACGCCGTGGCCGGACTGGTCACGCTGGGCTGGGAAGACATGTGCGCCTTCGTCGCCGCCGCCGAGGCCGAAGGCTGCCCGGTGATCTTGCAGGCGGGCCCGTCGTGCCGGGCGCATACACCGCTGCCGGTGCTGGGCAAGATGTTTCGCCATCTGGCCGAACGGGCCTCGGTGCCTGTGGTGGCACATCTGGACCACGGCTACACGATGGACGACTGCCGCGAGGCGCTGGACAGCGGCTTTACCTCGCTGATGTTCGACGGCTCGCGCAAGCCGCTTGCCCAGAACATCGCCGAAACCGCCGCGATTGCAGAAATGGCCCATGCTGCAGGGGTTTCCTGCGAAGGCGAGATCGGCTTTGTCGGCTATGCCTCGGGCGAAGGCTCGGCCGGGACCGATCCGGAGGAAGCCGCGCAATTCGCGCGGGAGACAGGCGTGGACGCCATGGCGATTTCGGTCGGCAACGTGCATCTGCAACAGGACAAGCAAGGCGGTCTTGATCTGGCCCGCATCCGCGCGATCGAAGCGGTCACCGGCGTCCCGCTGGTCATCCACGGCGGATCGGGGGTGCCGGTGGCGCAGCGCCGGGCGCTGGCGAGCGGGTCCAACATCTGCAAATTCAATATCGGCACCGAATTGCGCATGGCCTTTGGACAGGCCCTGCGCGCCGCCTTGGATGCGGACCCGGTGCGCTTTGATCGGGTCGACATCCTCAAGGACACGCACGCCCCCATGGTCGCAGCGACCCGCCGGGTTCTTCAAGGCTTTGCACACCCCGAAATGGCCTCTTAAACCTGCTGCCTGCGGCGGCCATTGATCCACGTCAACGCTTTGTCCTGCCCCGTGACGCACACTGATCGGGCACAACAATCAAGGCGGTAGTCGATGTCAAAAAATGCGTCGCAAGACTTGCACCACATCGTGGGCGGCGGCATCGCCGGGCTGGCAACCGCCGTCTATCTGGTCCGCGATGCCGGGGTCGATGGAAAGAACATTCGCATCCATGAGCAGCTCGGACTTGCCGGGGGGTCGCTTGACGGGTCAGGAGATGCAGAGACCGGATACATGATCCGCGGCGGGCGCATGTTCGAAAAGCATTTCGCCTGCACCTTCGATCTGTTGGACACGATCCCAACCGGCAATGATCCGGATACCTCCGTGACCCAGGACATCATGGCCTTCAATCGCATGGTGCCGGGTTCCTCCAACTGTCGCCTCGTGCGCGATGGCAAGCCAGCCGAGGATCGCTATGACCTCACGCTAGGCGCGCATGACATCGTCGATATCAACCGCCTCATCCTTCACCCCGAACACAGTCTTGCCGGGCAACGCATCGAGGATTGGTTCAAGCCGTCCTTCTTTGACAGCAACTTCTGGCTGATGTGGGCGACGATGTTCTCGTTCCAGCCTTGGCATTCGCTGATTGAAATGCGGCGTTATCTGCGGCGGTTCATCCACCTCTTTCCCGGGTTCACGCGCATCGCCGGGATTCTGCGCACGCGTTACAACCAATACGATTCCCTGATTGCTCCGATCGTCACTTGGCTGGAAAATCGCGGTGTCCGCATCTCGACCGAGGCACAGGTCGTCGACGTGACAATCGATGGCACGCTGCAAGACCGCCACGTCACGGCGCTTGCCCTGTCCGATGGCAGCGTCGCCCCGATCGCCAATACGGATTGCGTTTACCTGACCTTGGGGTCCATGACCGATGCCTCTGTTCAGGGATCGAACGACCGCGCCCCCAGTCTTGAGGACCACGCGGGCGGCGCTTGGACGTTGTGGCGCATGCTTGCCGAGCAGAACGAAGGCCTTGGCCGCCCCGAGGCGTTCTGCGGCGATACGACCAAAACGGCGTGGCATTCCTTTACCGTGACGATGGATAGCCCGGAATTCTTTGAATTCATGGAAGATTTCACCAACAACCGGACCGGAACCGGGGGCTTGATCACCTTTGCCGGGTCAGGCTGGATCCTTTCGATCGTGCTGTTTCACCAGCCGCATTTCCGCGACCAGAAACACGGCACCTACACCTTTTGGGGCTATGGGTTGCGCGGGGATCGCCCCGGCGACTTCGTGAAAAAACCGATGTGGGAGGCCACCGGTGACGAGATCATCACCGAGCTTTGCGGACAGCTGAAACTGACGGATGAGCAAAGCGCATGGTTTGACAAAGCGCGGGTCCTTCCCTGCCGGATGCCGTTTATCACCAGCCAGTTCATGCCCCGAAACCCCGGCGACCGGCCTGACGTACGCCCCGAAGGCGCTCGGAATTTCGCGGTGATCGGGCAGTATTGCGAATTGCCGCGCGATTGCGTCTTTACGGTGGAATACTCCGTGCGCTCCGCCCGGACCGCCGTGGCGAGCCTGACAGGCCGCGTGAAACCGCCGCCTCCTGTCGCGCGGACTGACCTTGACCCGATGGTCCTGATACGGGCCGCCCGCGTTCTGATGGGCGTCTGATCAAACCGGCAGCCAAAGCGCCAGCCTCGCCCTTCCGGGCGGCCTTGATGCACGGGCTCCAACATTGGCACTGTTCAAAAGGCCCTGCGCCACGCAAGATGAGAACAGGTGTGATAACAACAATCCACGATAAGATTTCGCACCACAGATGTCGAAGATACAGCGTCGATTTCCTGAAAAGACACCCAAAAATCGTGCCCCCGACACGCGCAAGGATCCTCTGAGTCAGGTCCGTCTTGATCCTGAAATATCAGGATCAAAACGACCTTGGTGGAATAACTTGGCACGATAAAACCTCAAAACACATCCCCTAAAGTGATCAATGGATTGATCTCTCTATTGCCGAAACTATTAGGGAAAGATCGCAAAAACCGCGTCACGCCATCCAAATAGGTAAGGTGATCTTTCTTAGGAGTTTTCTCAAAACTTAATTTCCATGACCCAATTTCCATTTAACATTGATTCAACACGCATAACGTGTACCCCTGTTAGCAAGGCTTGATCCACTTACGATGGAAGGACCTCATTATGCCACTCCCAACCGAAGATAGCGCTGTCACACAAGCGCAAGTCAATGCAGCAGTAAACCTGGCGAATTTTCCCGGCGCTGTCCCCGGTGAGAAAGGCTGGCACTATGGTCAGTTGGAAGGCTGGGCATTTGAGTTCGGCTATCCGGAAGGCATTCCGATTTATGCAGAATGTGTGGCGGGCGGCGCCTCGTATCACATCTACTGGCTCAACGACGGGCATCAAGCGCCGATCATTCTTGGCATAGGACAAACCCCCGCCACTTACGGTGTGATGCCTCAGTAGGTTTCGCGTCGGTCTGCCGGGATAACCGCCTTTGGACAGTGACGCGCGCGGCCCTACGCCGGAGGCGGCAACAGTGCATCCATGCTCTTCAAAACTCGCGGCGCATATCGCCAGTGGGCCACAAGCTCCATAAAACGCGCAATCGCCGACAATGGGAATGGCATCGGGCGGCGGAAGTCGACCATCAGGATTACGCGTATCTGCGAACTCTCGTTGATCACCTCGTGATCCCACGAGTCGTCGAACAGCACGCTCTCGCCCTCAACCCAAGTGTAATACTTATCTTTCAGACGGATGCGAGGTGGGTTTTCATCCGGAACCATCAAGGCAAGGTGATAGCGCAGATAGGCGCGCGACGGTCCGGTGTGTGCCGCAATGTTCTTTCCCGGCTCGAGAATGGACAACATCGCCTGATGAATTCCCGGAATCTGACGGGCCAATTCAAGCGTCTTCGGAGCCAGGGCCGGAGCGGCAAGCGGGGTGCGTCCAAAGCAGGTCAGCATGAAAACACTCCACCGCTTGTCCCGCTGGGTCCGCCCGGATGTGCGGATGACATCCGTGTCGATTGAATGATAAGACGGCAGACGCCCATAGGCGGCCAAGACCGCGCGCGCCTCGGATTGTATCACCTCAAACTCCGCTTCAAGCGTCCGCAACTCGGGCCGCGTGGCATCAATATCGTGAAAGACGGGGCGCGCATCCCCTCCCGTGTACACATCAAAAATCGGGTTGAGCCACCCCGCCATGTTGTAAAGCGAAAGGGATTTTTGCCACCGGCGCAGGGTCGGGGTCAGGCCAGCTCGGTAGAACTTTTTTAGTGCCAACATTCTGCTTTCTCTCAGTTTCGCAATCAAGGAACCGCCGGCGCAGGCTTGCCTTCAGCAGGCAAGCGAAAAACAACCACCACAGCATGCAGGTTTTTCCCGTTTAAAGATAGTTCAATAAATTTTTTTCGCCTCTAACGCATGAAGAGACTTAACAGGTGATTGACTTGGGGTTAACCTGCAATGAGAATCGCGTTGACAGCGATAGACAACAAACAAATCAACACGTGGGACATTGTATTATTTCGTTGCGCCCTTTTATGGTTTGAAGACCTTTTGCTTTCTGCGACCCCCCTCCCACTGATGTGATCCATACTGACAAAGCCAGTGGCAAACTGGTTGTTTCATGTGTCTTTCGGCGCATAAATTTTTATTGCGCCCTTATCAGGGAGAATTCCGTCGTGACTCTTAAGTCATATTCCGAAGATCATCAAAAAATCATCACAAATGCCATCCGCACTGTCGGCCTGAATATTAGCGACATCGAGGGGAAATCTTATGGCCCTCAATCCCATAAAGGGGCAATGGTCATATCCTCCGATCCGGGTCAGGACAATTTGAATTCGCGTCTGGTAAACGTCAATTCCATCGCCGAGCTCAAAGCCATCGGCGGCATTGCGGACAGTCACTTTGAAAGTGCCGGAGACAAACACGTCGATTATCCGGAGGACGCGCTGAAAACCGATGTCGGGGCGGCGATCGAACGGGCTCGTTTGGACAGTTGTTCGCTTGAAAGCCTGCTGCATCCGGACGATCACGCCGTCGTCGATCAGGCGATGATGGCCTATTTGAACGGCAACAGCGCCAAGGTCAAAGACTTTGAGCCCGTGATCAATGCCCTGAGATTCCCCATGCAGATTCTTGTGACGGCGGGCGAAGACATAACCGTCACCAAGGACAATCCACTGATCATCGGTCAGGACAGCCCCCACGTACAGGGTGGCAAGGCCATTTTTGGAACCGTCACAGTCGAAGAAGGAGGCCAGATCCAGATCTTGATACCGGTCACCTTCGAAGCCGCCCAGATGATCTTGAAATGAGGGTGTGACATGGCAATCGTACCAAATGTATCCGTCGTTGGCACCAATGGCACCACAGGAACGGACGGCACCGACAGCGACGTCGGCTCTACGGGATCGCCGGCCTATGCAGGCCAGTGCGGAGGCAAGAACAACAAGGATTGCAATGTCGCCCCCCATCCGGGCGGCACAGGCGGCCCCGGCCCCAAGGGCGGTGATGGCTCAATCGGTGGCGATGGCACCTGCCCTGCCTCGCTGACCTTTAAGGTCGGAGAAATCTCGGGTGAGTTTCTTGTCGCGGTGGTCAATGGCAATGGCGGCAAAGGCGGTGATGGCGGCAAGGGCGGACCGGGCGGACCCGGAGGCCCGGGCGTAGATGTCCTGTCCTGCTGTCAGGGCAAATACGGAGCGAAAATGGCCGCGGGCGCCACTGGGCCAGGCGGCGACGGGGGCGTCGGCAAGAACGGCGGCGCGGGGGCGCCGATTGGCACCCAGATCACCATTCTCTACAAAACCATCGCCCCCGGCACGACTTACAAACTGGATACCTCGCAATTTGGTGCGGGTGGTGGCGCAGGCGCCGGCGGCAGTCCCGGCGGAAACGGCGGCAGTCCGGGCCCCAATGGCGAGACTGGCCCATCCACGCCCCCGGGCAAAGGTCCCACCGTGACGTTGCAGCAAGATTTGAGCTGACAGCAGACCTCTGACGAGACGACGACTTCGGAAGGAAGAGATGTGAAACAAAGTGATGCACAGATAGTGGTCGTTGCCGCGGACGGCGCACCGGGCCTGCCGGGACAAGCTGGAAACGTCGGAGCGCTTGGCGTCGATGGCACGCCCGGAAGATGCCAGACCAGCAAGGGATGGTGGCACAAGCTGGACTGCGATTGCGCGGGCAACGGCAACGAAGGCGGTCCCGGCGGCTGCGGCGGGACCGGGGGCAATGGTGGCAATGGCGCTTCGGCTCCGCCCTTCACCCTGAAATATCACACGCTCACGGGATCCTTGTTGATTTGGTCCCAAGGCGGCGCGGGCGGTGAAGGCGGCAAAGGCGGTGCTGGTGGCATTGGCGGAACCGGCGGGAATGGCGGCACCAATGCGCCCGAATGCATCGACAACGTTGACAAGGTGCCCAAGTGCGACATGTCCGTGGGCGGCCTTGGCGGCTACGGTGGAAATGGCGGCGCCGGCGGCGATGCCGGGAACGGCGGCAATGGCGGTGATGTGACGATCGGCTATTACTCGGCCGCCCCGGGCAATGTCGTCATTCAATCTCCGGGCGGGGCTGCAGGTGCTGGCGGCAAGTCAGGAGATCCAGGAGCTGGCGGCAAAGGTGGCGCGAACGAAGTGCCAAAGGGTACAGACCCGACCTATGGCCCCCAAGGTGCCAACGGCGGCCCTTCTCATCCCGGCCAGAACGGCCAGACCGGGAAGAACGGCACCCCGGTCTACAAACAGCTCACCGATTAGATCGGTGCCCCCGCGCCCGTCACAGTTGCCGGGCGCGGGGGCCGTTTTTCGCCCTTTTTGGCGTTCCGATTTCGGCGCTCGGGCTTGGCAGGTGATCAAGATCCTGCACGCATTTCAATCGAAAGCTTTATGCCATGGGCACTGTCACCACCTATGCGAAAGAAACCGCCTCGGCCTTGCTTGACTTGATCGATGTCGCTGGCGGAGATCTTCAGAATGTCCGCTTGCCCAACAAATCTCCGACCAGACTAAATATCGCTACGGTCTTCCAAAGCCCCGGTCTGACGACCGGCGGCGGTCAGGGGGTTCTGGCTTATGGAACCGTGGCCGGTATCGCCGATCCGGTTGCCGTCCTGGCAATCTCGGTCAACTGGCCAAACTTCAATACGTTTTTTCTGCAAAGCTATCTGACCAGCGTGCTGACGCCGCCTCCTTCATTGGCGCTGCCTTCGCAATTGATCAGCGGCGCGCCGATGGCACAGATGGCGCTTGGCTATCAGGTCATGTTCGGCAACCTCCGCAGCAAGATCTGGACCGCGCTTGAAAAATTGGACTTCGTTCCGGGCTTTGGCGCGTCGTATCCACTTCTTGTGGTGGGAATGGGCCCTTCGGCCCCCATCGCGCAGATGGTCGCCGCCGAACTGCGCCCGGGTCAAGACAACCCCAACGGGCCCGACGGCGCCAAGTCCAAGGTGACCTCGGTGGCCAGCTATGCGTTTTCCGCCGCGAGTTATGGCAATGCCAACTACAACGCTGGACTGAACAATGTGGTTCCGGCCTCCTTTGTCGTAAATCTGGACGGTCTGGACTTTTACCCGTCAAAGGTGGGCGCACCGCCGGACTGGGTGCCTTCCGGGGCTCCGCAAAAGATTTCGGCCAAGGTTCCCGCAACCGACACGCCATGGCTTGAACGAACCCCGGCGTTTTACCAGACAGCCTATGGCGCGGCGCAACCGGACTTGACGGAAGGCGGCTATTTCCCGACGCAGCCCGCCGGGTTTGACGCGGATCTGGCCTATACCCTTTCGACCTTGGCGCTGATTGCCTATGCCCGCTTTCAGCACCCCAACCTTGGTGTCAGCCCCGCCCTGCCCGGCGGCTATAACCTTGCCGCCGATATCAACCTTGGTGGAGTTCTGTGGGGAACGATCTTTACCTCACTTGGCAAGACAGTTGTCGCCCTGCGCGGCCCTTGTTCGTGGGTCGAATGGCTGGCCCTGAATGCCCAAGGCGAAACCACCCCCTTCCCCGGAGATGGCCTGGGTTTTGTTCTGACCGGGCTGGCGGATGTCTATCCGGACCTGCTGGGCGCTGTGACGTCAGCACTGGCAAGCGTGCCGAATGTTGCCCAAAGCGCGCTTTATTTTACTGGCCATGACTTTGGCGGTTCGCTGGCCACCATGGTCGGCCTTACGCAAAAAACTACACCGGCGACAGGCACCCCGGCCACCACGGCGATCTACGGTATCGGAACCAATAGGTTTTGCGACTACACCTTTGCCGCGACGCTGGCAGCAGACTTGCCGGGCATGTGCTATCAGATCACCCGGCCCGTGGATGTGATTGCCCAGTCCAGCGGCCGCAAGCTGCTTGCACCACCACCTGAACAGGTCTCCTTGTCCGGTGGCACATCGACAGCCGCCAACAGCACGACCGGGCATACCTTGGCGCTCTACCATGCTCTTATGGATCCGCGTGCCATGGCGCTGCGGTCCAAACCCCACGCGACCGCAGATTTTGCACCGAACGCCATCGCGCTTGGTTTGATGCCCGCACCGACACAGATCAAGCCCAGCGCCAGCACGGCGCCCCTCAAAGGCATGTTGGCCAAAGTCGCGAGATTTCACGGCGTGGACCCGGCGCATCTGACCGAAACGTATATGGACACCGCAGATCACAACGGCTGGCTGAGCCTGTCCTCGGACCCGGCCAAATCCAGCCACCCAGCGGCGCAGGTCTTTGCCTCTGGCGTGACCACCTATGCCGCGCAAACCATCACGGTTCGGGCTGGGCAAAATCTGCTGATCAACAGCCCCGATGGCCGTCCAGTGCAGATCATGGCCGACAATATCCATATCGAAAAGGGCGGCATGATGGCGATCTCGACCGATGCGATCATTACCACCAACAGCCTGACGACGGATGGCAGCAACCCGCCGGAGATTTCTGTCATAGGCACGGACGGCGCAGACGGAACCAATGGCCACGATGGCTCGATCGGCGCCAACGGCGTGCCGGGCGCTGCCGGAGAGAACGGCAGAGACGGAGGGAACGGGACCGATGGAACCGACGGCACTTGCCCTGCCAACCTTGTGCTCAGATTGAACGACATCACCTCGGACCTCACGATCGAATACCTTAGTGGCAATGGCGGCCGGGGTGGCAAAGGTGGCAATGGCGGCCCGGGTGGCGATGGCACCGTCGGCGGCAGCGGTGGCCGTGGCGGAAATGCCGGAAACGGTGGTCCGGGTGCATCCCCGGCGCCGAAAATCATGGTCTATTACCACACCAAAGCGCCGGGGACCAACTTTACGCTGAAATTGCTCGGCGGGCGCGGCGGCGATCCGAATCCGTTTGGCACCGGTGGAGCTGGGGGCAAATCGGTGATCACCGGAAAGGCATCCCCGAACGGACGCGATGGAACCCCCGGACATATTGGGATCAACGGACCATCCGCCACCGTGACCTTGCTGCAAATCTCGGACGATTGATCATGGCAGAGGGCGGGACACAACGGCGGATCAGGTCAGCATGGCCAAGAACCAAGCGCGACCAAAGCTGCGATCCCTTCGATCCCCCCCTGCCGCGCTATTCCGGCCCGCAAAGCAGCGGCCACCTTGAGATGCCGACCGACGCATGCGCTCATATGGACCGTGTGCTGGATTTCATCGGCATCAATCCCGAAGAAATCCGCGGACGATGGCTCGATTCCAAGCGTCACGGCAGCCAATTGCGCCTGTCATGGATCATCGACAGGTCGTTCCACGACCCGGCCGAGACGTGGAAACACCTGCGCGTGCGCTATGCCTACGATCACATCGTGCTGCGCGAGGGCGCAACACTTGAGCTGGAAACCCCCTTTGAAGACCCGGTTGAGGTCTATGTGCACAAGCTGACGATGTTGGCCGGGGCCAAGGTCCTGCTCAACGGAGGCAATATTACGCTTTGCGTCGGGCAATGGGTCGGCGCGCCCCAGCCCGGAGAGGATCAGCCTGAACTGCTGTTGACCAGCGAAGACGGCGGGGTCGGACAAGTTGGCAACGCCGGTCAGGATGGCGCTATGGGCGACCGGGATCATTCAAACGGCGGCAATGCCTCGGCGGGCGCAAACGGTGGCACGGGACGTGATGCTGCGCCCTTGGGCGATTGTGCCGTGGCGGTGCATACCATGACAGGCCACGGACGCGTGACGGTTCGCCCCGGGCGCGGCGGGGCCGGTGGTCCGGGCCAACCCGGTGGGCGCGGCGGGCGCGGTGCCAGCATCTCCTTTTTCAAGATCGGCGAAGGTGGCGCAGGCGGCAATGGCGGCGATGGCGGGATGGGCGGGGCTGGCGGCAACGCAGGTCAGCTTCGGCTGGATTTCCGCAACCGCCAGCCCGACAGCGACGTGATTTTCGACATCTCGCACGGGATGGGAGGCGCAGGTGGCCCCGGCGCAGCAGCTGGGCTCGGCGGATTGGGCAACCCTGATGGCCGACCCGGACGCAATGGCCGCACCGGCGATACCGGACCGACTGGCCGCCCGCCGCAAATCCGCTGGGTCAACAAGTGGGGCGAAACGCCATGATCTTGCGCCTTGCCGCCCGAAACGCAGCCTTGAAGGTGATTTCGCCATGACCAGCCCCATTACGATTTCCGCCACCGAGACTGACACCCAGATCATCCAGCTTGGCATCGCCTGCGGCCTGCTCCGCCCGGTCGCGGGTCAGGATGGCGTTTACGAGATCGACCCGGACTGGTTCACCGATCCGGTTGGCAAAACCGGTGAGGGCCTTGGTAACAACCCCGAAACCCTTGCCACGCTGATTGCCGGGCTGATCGGCGATCTGTCCGGCAGCTCGCTTGGTATCCCGGTCAAGGAACCGGGTGATCTGGGCACATGGTATCCGATCAACAAGCCCGGCACGTCCGAGCCAAGCGGCCTGTATCTGGCGACGCAGCCCACCAAGGAAGAACTCAGCGGCAAGGGTGAGCCGCCGACGGTTTTTGGCATCGGTGTGATGTACACCAAAAGCGTCGTCCTCTCCAAAGAGGAAAAGGCAGATCTTGATCTGGCTGCCACCGGCCCCGACGGCATCGATATCAAGGTTTGGGGCCTGATCCCGATCGTGCTGTTGGGCGATGGCAAGGTCAAGGTTGTGGCGGGCAGTGAACAGCACCCCTTCACCGTCGGCTTCGAGGTTGTCGGCAGCGGCAATAGCCCGCTGGTCTCGGTCGCGGGGTTTCAGTTCGACGGGGTGCGCATTTCAGTCAACCTCTCGCCTCTTGCCACGCCACCTGTCTCGGTGTCCCTCGTGGTTCTGCAACTCAAGCTGCCTACCGACGCCGCGCCCAGCGACCGAACACTTGCCGATCTTGAGGCGATCAGCGGCGCCGAGATCCTGGCGACCGCCGCGGCGCTGGCCCTTGCGGCGCTTGGCAAACTGGTGGGGGATCAGCCCTCGCTGCCCTATCTGCTGCCCGCGCTTGGGCTTGGCCCGACTGTGCCGGGGGTGACCGGGGTTTCTCTGCCGATCCTGCGCTGGGACCAGTTTGTCGAACATGCCATCAGCGGCGGCAACCTCGCCCAGCCCTTCCTGAACTGGTTTACCGCGCTGGCGGGCGATCCCAAGCTGCTATCGGCGTGGATGCAAGCCGTGAGCGGCGCGATTGGCGGGGTCACCGGGATTGCCGCCAAGTTGGAGGGCACCGGCAGCCGCGAAGATCCCTATGCGGTTGCGGTCTTTGAAGTCGCCAGTATCGGCAAGCTGGAATTGACCGCCGCCAGCGCCACAGACACGCAGGGCGTGCGGCACTTCTACCCCGGTCTGGCTTTTGCATCGGACCCCGCCGTTCTGGGCGGCAGCGATGTCGCGCTGACGGGCAGCGCAGCGATGGAGTTCCTCGACTTTGCGCTGTGCAGCGGCGGCACCCCGCTTGCGCCGGGGCAGTTCCACGCCGGTCTGACGCTGGGCAACAAGACAGCGGGGCAACCGCTTTTCTCGGGCGATGTGAGCGGCAACGCCTATAGCTTTGGTGCGCTCACCATGGGGCTTTCGGTGGCCTTTGGTTCTGCAGGCGTGACGGTTCTGCCCGCCTGTGCGCTGGTCAGTGTGACAACGCCCACGGGCAAGTACCCTTCCATCGACCTGACCCAGCCAGATCAATTGGTTGACGCCGTCGAAGCCGAGCTGACCGCCGCCATCAACGCCGTCTTCAATGATCTTTTCGGGCTGGGCAAGGACAGCAAGGTCGGCACCTCTTTGGCTGCGCTCATCGGTGTCACGGCCCCGGATGGCCGGCAGGACGACTGGCCTTTGACCCCACCATTCGGCGCAAAAGGCATCGTGAATTCCATTCAGAACCCGGTTGATGCGCTAGGCGCCTACTGGGGGGATCTGATCCGCACCACCACGCCTGTCGGGGGCCAGCCGCCGTTTTATTTCATGGTGCAGGCTTTGGGACATGTGCTGCAACAGGACGGCGCTGGCGCTGTATCCGGGACCGGCAGCAAAGCCGCGCCGTGGTCGGTGCCGCTCAGCAGCGGGACGGGCAGTGCTGCCTTGCAGGCCTATGTCACGGACACAGGGACCAGTGGCACAAAGCGGCTGGTTCTGGGGATCGGAGCGCAGACCTCGGTGCCGGTTGCGGGCAGTTCGCTCAATCTGGCGTTTGATCTGGATATGCTGGGGCTGGATGCCGGTGCGATGGCAGGCTCGGGGCTGACGGGCGCGCAAATCCTGCCCGGCGTGAGCTTTACCGGCACCCTGCCCGACGGTGTCAAAACCCCTGCTGTGGCCGGCGCGGTGCTGAAGGTCGCCAGCGGATCGCTCAGCGTCGGGTGGAGCCCCTATTCCTCGTGGGGTTGGTCGATGGCCGTGGCCGCGCCGGTGCTGATGCTGGACGGGGTAGAGCAGCCGATTGGCGGCGCGATGAACTACTCGGACGTTGACAGTCTGGAAAAGCTGGTGACCGAGCAGGCGCAAACCTTTGCCTCGATCCTGATGGCGATGCTTGGCGTTGCCCTGTACCGGACCGAAAACCGGGGCGGTCTGGCGCTGACCGGATGGCTGGGCCTGTTGCCGAAACTCGGCAGTTTCGCGCCCGAGGGGGTCACTTGGCCGGACAGCATGCCTGTCCTCAAACCCACCAGTTTCTATAATCCGATTGGCCAATTGCGCGATCAGATCAAGGCGGTTCTTGCCAGCGAAAATCAAGCCCGGGCCGCGCTTGGCCTGCTGGGCTGGGCCATCAACGGCAAGGCCCCCAAGGCCGCAGCCATTGCCGGGTCGGGCACGCAGCAGGCCCCCTATGTCCTGCCCTTGGGCCTGCCGGGCGGCGTTCAGGGCAGTCTGTGGCAGGACGAGGCCAAAAGCTTCGTCGCCCCCGGCGTGACGACTCAGCAAAACGCCACGCTTGGCGCTGTCACCGCCAAAACTTCGGTGCAACTGGATCCGGTGGCGCTTGGGTGGAGCACCGGCCTGCCGCTGAACTCCGCCGGACTTCCGGCGCTGAGCATCCGATCGGTTCTAAGCGGCAAATCCGGCCCACTGGTCACCGTCGACGGCATCGAAGTTCAGACCGTCACGCTTGGTCTGGATCTGAGCCTTGATCTATCGGGTGCCCAGCCTGCCTTTACCGTCAGCCCGGTGATCGCTGCCTCGCAAACCGGGGCCGAGGGCCTTGCGCTGAGCGCCGAGCTTGACGTTGCCTCGCAGAACGATCTGTTTGCGTGGGTCAACGCCGGTATCAATGCCGCAGGGCAAGCCTGCGCCGGGAATGCCGATTTTGATCTGATCTACAAGGTTTTGACCGGTCTTGGCCTTGCCGTACCGCAGTTCCAGAACCTTGGCCTTGCCCAGCCATCGGCCAAGGCAGGCACCGCTTACGGGATCGACTCCGCCGGATGGCGGGCGTTGACCGCCAATCCGCTGGGCTTCATGTCCAACGCCTTGATCTCCGCACTGGCCAACCCCGCGACGCAGGCCGACCTGTTCAGGGCGATCCGGGCGACGCTGGGGTTCGAATTCTCCGAACCTGTTCCGCAACCGCTCTTGGCGCTGCTCTCCGGGCTGGGCATCTTGCAGGACGAGGCGCATGGCTTTGCGCCGAACCCGATGGCCCTCATCGCCGTGCTGCGCAATCCCGCAGGCGAGCTTGCCGCGCGCGTCACCCAATTGGTCAGCACGCCCGCCACACGTTCGGCGGTCATTGCCACCATGGGCAAAGGCTCAGGCAGCTTCAATCTTGGCCCGCTTCAGATCGACACGGCCAACGGGCGCACTATCAACCTGTCGCTGCCGCGTGGCGGCCTTCCCTTTGGCGAATTTGCCGATCCCTCAGCGACGTACACGATCGACCTGATGTCCGGAGAGATGGCGCTGTCGCTGGATCTGTTCATTCCCGAGGTCGGTTTCAGCCTTGTCACAGGGCTAAACTACAGCGTCGGCGGTGCCCCAAGCGTGACCACCGCGCTGGTCTGGGGCGATGGCAATCAGCCGCAGCCTTCTGCGCTGACGCTTTACCCCTTTGATCAGAACGCTTTTGTCGATGAACTGGCTGCGCTGGCCCCTGCCTATGTGCTGTCGATCTTCGTGGCCGAGGTGGTGCAGGATCGTCTGCTTGACCAATACCCACTGGCCCAAAGCCTGTTTACCCTTTTCGGTCTGGCCGATGAGATGCCCGCAGGCAGCGGCAAATGGGTGATGAAATCCACCCTTGGGCTTTTCGAAGATCCGCTTGGATGGCTGTTGTCCGACGCCGTGGTTGGCGACGGCGGCCGGTTGAACATCAAGACCTTGAACAAGGCTCTGACCACCCTGCCCGAAGGCGCGGCCGCCGGGTTGATGCTGGCAAAGGCCAGCGACGGCGTGGTGCTGACCGGCCTGCCCTATGGGCTGCAACTGCAAGCAAGCGCCAGCACCTCAACCGGGCTGTTTTCGCTGACACCCGGGCTGACTGAGAAGATTTCGGTTGGCGGTGGGAAAGTCTCGCTTGACGATCTGGGCTTTGGCCTGACGCTGACCTCTGATTTCCAGCCCGGGCTGATGGGTGCGGGCCGGATCACTGCACAAATTCCCGGACTGGACGGCGGCCTGTTCCTGAAAGGCGGCTTTGACAAGGGCTTTGATCTGACCATCGGTCAGGTTGGCGATGGCAAGCCGACCCTTGACCTGATCCCCTTTGGCAGTTGGCAGACCTTTGCCCTGACAGTTGGCGCAGAAGCGGCGCAAAAGTTGCTCGGCACCCTGACGGACGAGCTGTTGACCGGGCTAAAAGCCAAGGGCGACGACAAGCTTGCGGATTTTGTCGACAAGATGCGCACCACGGCCAGTTCGTTGCAGATCGATCAGTTGGTCTCGGCGCTGATCGCGGCGCAGCCGGACACCGGCAAGCTTGAAACCGCCGCTTTTGATTGGCTCAAAGACCGCCTCACGCCCGAACATGCTGCCGCCACGGCCGCTGCCGCAGCTGACCTGATCAGCCTTGCGCTCAAGGGGGTCACCGCACAGGGCGGGCTGCTGTCTTATGCGCCGTCCGACAAGGTTCCGGTTACCATCATGGCGGGCCTTAAGGGCGAAAGCGGCGCACAGCAGATCGGCATCTGGGCCAGCCTCGCCGCCAAGGTCGCCGGAGATCATGTCGTGATTGGCATCGCGCCCACCGGCGTGGGCATCCCGGTACAGGGCGACCCCACTCCGGTTGTCACCTTTGGCCTGACGACGCAGGCGGTGGTGGCGCTCGACGAAGGCCCCGGCCTGAGCGTCAGTTTTGACAGCGGCAGTGGCGGCAAGATCTCGGCCCTGATCGATCCGATGATGACGCGGGGCCAACCCGGCAAGCTCAAGGTCGAACTGCTGCCCATGCTCTTTGGGGTCACGCACGACAAGGACTACGAGAAAAACCTCACGGCCGCACTCGAGACATGGCTGCTGGACGTGCTGAAATACGTGCTGCCGCGCTATGTGTCGATCGTGGTGCTGAACACCAAGGCCGTTGAAAGCTGGCTCGATGCGCCACTGACCGAAAAGGTCGCGCTGAAGCCCGGCGACGTGCTGGTGGAAACGCAGCTTTTGGTGAAAAGCGGTCCGACTTATATCCTGAACGATCTCGACAGGCTGCTGGAACTGGGTCCGAAGAAATTCCTTGGCGGTTTCGTCAAGGCGCTGACACAGACCCAGATCCAGATCCTCGAATTTGCCAAAGGCGGCGGCATCTGGCTGGAGCCTGACCCGAACGACAAGTCGGCCTTTGGCATGCGCTTTTCGATCACCGATCTGTCGCTCAAGGCTGCGCCGAATTTCGTCTTCCAGATTGGTGCAGAAGATACCAAATGGATTGCCCTGACCGGTGCCAAACCGGAAGAGTTTCAATCTGGCATCGCGGCCTATGTGCCGCTGGATGACCTGATCCCTGACTTCGCCAAGATCAAGCTGCGGCTGATCAATGTCGGCGTGGATTTCCAAGGCAAGACCGGCCAGCCGCTGATTGATCTCACCCGCTTCCAACTGGGCAAGATCAAACCGCGCGGGTTGATCTCGTTCGATTTCGCCAAGACCAGTTTTGTCGGCAGCTATGGCGGCGGACTGGATTTCGAAGACATTGCCATCTCTCTGGCGCCGAACACGCTGGTTCCGGCGAAAAAGAACGGCAATGCCGTGGCGCAGAACCTGCTGGGATCGGGCGACGACGCGAAACAGGAAAATCCACCGACCAACCCCGGTTTTTCCGCCCGCGCGGGCTATATCAAAGGCCATAACCTTGGGGTCGAGCTTTACGATTCAAGCGGCGCCAGCCAGACCAAGATCTGGATACCGGTGCAGCGTTCCTTTGGACCGGTCACCGCGAACAAGATCGGCTTTGGCTGGGACAACCCAACGCATTTTGCCAGCGTCCTGTTTGACGGCAGCCTGAACCTTGCCGGGCTCAAGGTTGATCTGATCGATCTTGCGGTCAGTGTGGATGTAACCCGGATCACCGATTATTCGGCCTATGAAATGGATCTTGGCGGGCTTGCCGTCAGCTTCAAGGGCGGTTCGGTCTCGATCGACGGCGGCCTGCTCAAGAACGAAGACCCGCTGCGTTATGACGGCCAGTTGCTGGTCAAGGTCGCCAGTTTCACGATCTACGCTGTGGGATCATTCACGATGATCCCGAACGATCCGAACGACCCGTCTAAAGGTCAGGCGATATCGTTCTTCGTATTCCTTAACCTCAACGCCCCGCTTGGCGGCGTGCCGGCGTTTTTCGTCAACGGCATCGCGGGCGGGTTCTCGATCAACCGCAATATCACGGTGCCGGACGCCGGCGACATCATGGGCTTTCCGCTGATCCAAGGGGCGATTTTTCCGGCGACCTTTGGCGATGATCCGACGCCGAAAAGCGCGCTCGCAACGCTATCCGACACGGTCTACCCGGAAATCGGGTCCTATTGGGCGGCGGTGGGCATCAAGTTCTCCAGCTTCGAGCTTGTCGATGTCTTTGCCATGCTGCTGGTCAAATTCGGCCGTGAGTTCGAGATTGACGTGATCGGCATCGCCAGCGCCAGCCTGCCACCGGAAATCCCGCCCGCCGATGCGTTGGCCTACATCGAACTGGGGATCGTCGCCTCGTTCAAATTCACCGAGGGCGAGATTTCGGTGACAGCCCAGCTGACGCCGAATTCCTTCCTGCTGGTCAAGGCCTGCAAGCTGACGGGCGGATTCGCGGCCAAGTTCTGGTTCGGGCCCAACCCCAAGGCAGGCAATTTTGTCATCACACTGGGCGGCTATCACCCGGCGTTCAAGCCGCCGGACTTCTACCCCAACGTGCCCCGGCTCGGGTTTGACTGGCCGGTGATCGACACCTCCAGCGTCAAGCTGAGCATTGGCGGCGGAACCTACTTTGCCCTGACCCCCTCGATGATCATGGCGGGCGGCTATCTCAAGGCGCTGTTCAGCGCCGGGCCGCTGAAAGCATGGTTCGATGCGGGCGCAGATTTCCTGATCTCGTGGCAGCCCTTCTACTACAACATCGAAGTGCACATCACGGTCGGCGCCTCGCTGGGCGTCACCATCGCCGGGGTCGACATCTGCCTGACCGCCGAACTCGGCGCCCGGCTGGAGATCTGGGGGCCGCCCACGGCCGGCATCGCGCATGTCAGCTGGTTCGTCATCTCTTTTGACATCCCCTTCGGTGCGCAGGATGACGGCACGAAAAGCAAACCGAAACTGTCCTGGGGCACATTTGAACAGCGTATGCTGCCGCAGCCCGATGCGAAAAAGGGCGGTGGCGACAACGACATCGTTCTGTTGGCTGTTGAAGAAGGCTCGGAAGCACCGCCCAAGCCCGGCTATGACCAAGTGGTTATGAAGGTGCAGATCACCAACGGGTTGCTCAAGGATGACACTGGCGATGGTGCTGTCGTCCACCCCATGCCCTTCTCGATCGAAGTGCGCTCGGTCATGCCCGGTTCGACCGTCGAGGCGTCTAATTCAACCTTCAAAGTGACCAGCCCGGCCCTTGGCATCCAGCCAATGGGCCAGACCGACGTGACCACCGACATCACCGCGACGCTGCAGCTTTGGAGCGAAGAAACCAACAGCTGGAGCGAGTACAATCTCGACAGGACCGGGATTGTGCTTGCGGGGCTGTCCGGCGGCGCGCCGGATGCGATCTGGTCAACCAAAGTATTTGAAGCCAAGGGGGAACCCTCCGCTACGATGATCGACGGGGCGCAATTCGGCCTGTCGATCAGCACCACCGGAGATCAGCTTGTCGACACGCTGAAAACCATGGATCTGGCGAAATCCTTTGGCCACGAAAGCGCCGCTGCCCTGCCCCTGCCCTTTGACGCGACGCCCAGTTGCCGCATCCCGGATCTGCCGGGCCAGGAAAATCGTTTCGCCACCTTGATGAGCTCGGTAATGGACGACACGACCCCGTCCTCTCCGGCCTCGCGGCGGGCGGCGATCATGCAGGTGCTCGTTGACCATCAGGTCGCCGCCATTGTGGATCAGAACCTGAGCGTTCTGGCGCGCTTTGCCGATGATCTGTTCCAGGCCCCGCCGCATCTGGCAGAGCTGGGCTTTGATCAGGCAGGCGTCTCGCATCCGCTGGTCGAACTCAAAGCCGCGCCACTTGCCGCAGCCGCGCAGATCGAGCCGGACATACCGCCCCGCTTTCTGGGCGGCGCGCAAAGCTTTGCCTTGCCCGGCGATCAGGCGCAGGACACTCAGGCCCGTTCGATCCTATTGCCCAGCCCCAAGGTTGTCGCCAGATGGAGCGACGTCGACCACACCGCCCAGAACGCCCAATTGCGCGCCCTGCATGATGACAACAGCCTGCAAACCGACCTGCGCCATGGTACGCTCGCGGTGCTCGATCTGGGCACAAGTGCGGGCGCCCCGATGATCCAGACCGACGGCGCGGTGCCGGTCAAGGTCTATGCCTTTGACAGTTCAGGCCGCATTCTGTCGGACGAGGTGCTGCCCGATGCATCCGGGCCAATCGCCCTGCCGCAAGAGGCCGTGCAAGTGGCCTGTCTGGGTCTGGGCGATCACGACCCGGGCGCGCCCGAAGGCTGGAACCTGCGCAGCACGTTGTTTCAGGTCAGCCATCACACCATGTTGGGCGATGGCTGCACCGTACGGCCTCAGAACAGCCCGCGCCTGCACCGCAACCGGCGCGAACAACGGCGCGGCGCCATCAGCGGCCATGATCTGATCGAGAGCAATCAGATACAGTACGGCGTTGATGAAACCCGCGCCGGCTGGGTCGAGACGATCTTTGGCGCGGCGGTGCGTACAGTGGCCGTGGTTCTGCAACCCGGCGCAGATCCTTACAGCGCGCGGGTCAAACTGGCGGGAACGAACTCGCCCTGGCATGTGGCCTATGACGGTGCCGCCGCTGCGATTGAAATGTTCGATACCGATGATGGCACTGCGCTGCTGTTCGATGCGGCGGGCGTCACCACCGACCGCAAGGGCCGCCACGCGGTGCTGGTGTCGAGGGTCGAAGGGCTGGCTGGAGTCTACGGCTGGCAGGACGATCCCGCCCTCGTGCTTGAGCGCTGGCAAGGTCACGCGCTGAAGTCGCTGGCCCGTCCAGTGCCCTCGCTTGAGCAGCGGCTTGCGGCGCGCGCGGCGCCCAGCGCGGCACGCAAAGCGACAAGGCTTCGGGTGTTCCGGGGATGACACAGACAATCGCAACAATAAGGGCATGTCATGGCTGATCAGATCGCACTTGCCACCGGAGACGAGATCAATCCCGGCGAAATCCGCTTTAGTCAGGCCGCCCTGCCGCCGCTGATCGCGGGAAACTATCAACTGTCGGGCACGCAAAAGGTCGTACTGCAACACGACGACGACAAACCCGTCTATCAGGCCAAGCAGGCCTTTACTGTCGATGGTCCGCGCTTTGCGCTGGCACCGTCGGATGTGCAGATGGTGATGCCCCCCGCCAATCAGGCGGGCGATTGGGAAAACTACATGCCCAATATCGTGCTGCGACGGCGGATCTTGCCGTGGATGCGCACGCTTGATGGCAAGCCGGTGCCGCCGGGAAAGGTCTCGACTCCGTGGATGGCTTTGATCAGCGTGACCGCCGCAGAGTTGGGCGGCAAGGCCGCCGAGATTTCTGCGCCCTCGCCGGTGGTGACGGGCACCGCGGCCGACCTTGTCCAAACGGCTGACACCACCATTGCCGGCCCCGATCTGAACCTGAATGCAGACGAGAAAAAGACGCCCATGCTCTATCTCGATCTGGACGCGAAGCTGTTTCAGGCAGTGGCGCCAACGCAAGAGGATCTGATCTGGCTGGCCCATGTGCGGGACGTCAACACGGACAACAAAGAGATCCTTGGGCTCGACGAAGACGGCAGTTTTTCGATCGTGGTGGGCAACCGCATCATCCAGACCTCAAAAGACAGCGACGTGGTGAACTACGTCTTTTTGATCTCGCTTGAGGGCCATCAGGACCATCTGCCCGGCCACGCCATCCCGGCCCGGGTAACCACCTTCCGATTTGCCTCGCTTGCGTGGTGGAAAGTGCAAGCCCTGAAGGCCTCTGGCGATTTCATCGAGATCATGCAGGAATTACCCCATCGCGGCGGAGATCACCTGATCGGCCTGCCGCACAAGCCGATTGACGCCTGCGATGACAATTCTGATGACAATTCCAAAGCCGCCGCCGCAGCGCTTGCCATGGGCTATGCCCCGCTGACCTACCGGATGCGCGCAGGCGAAGAGGCCACCGCCTGGTATCGCGGCCCGCTGTCTGCGGTGCCAACCAAGAACGACGGGCTGGGGGCATTTCAATACGGCGATCTGGCCATCCGCTATGACCCAAAGACCGCGCTGTTCGATCTGTCTCAGGCGGCGGCTTGGCAAATCGGGCGCCTGCTGGGGCTGTCCGACAGCACATTTGCCCGGCAGTTGTTCGAATGGCGCAAGGCGATGCACGCCACCTCCAAGCAAACCGCCAACCTGAACGCGCTGAACATGGCCCTGCCCGCGGCTGAGACCCCAACCTACAAAAGCCATGACATCGGGACCGCAAGCCGCGCGCAGATGATGGCGCATTTCGCAGCGACCACGGCGCTTGGCAATGCCTTTGCAGGCGGCGGGGCGCAGCCCAAGACCCCGGCGGCGGGCATCGCCAGACGCGAGCGCCGCGAAGATCGGGTGCCCAGTCACGCCGGTTCGACCCCGATTTTGAAGGTCGCACCGCAGGCTTTTGTTCCGCAAGGCACCGACGCACTGGAAGACCTGCTGGATCAGGTCTTTGCCCCCACCGAAATGCAGGAGTGATTGCGCATGACCGACCTCAGAAAAGCCCGGCGCGTTCCCCTGACGGATGTGATGCGCATCGCCGCTGGCCCGATCCTTGACGCGCAAAAGGGCAACGCCCGGCTGACCGCCACGGCGGAGGCTCAGCCTGAATTGCCCGTGCCGCTTCCTGACTCTGTGATCAACTGGCTGGCGCAGGCCTCACTGCTGTATGGCGTGCCCTTCGAATACCTCGTGCCGGATGCCCGGATGCTGCCGAAGGAATCTATCCGGTTCTTCTATATCGACGGGAACTGGTTGCACCGACTGGTCGAAGGCGCGGTCAGCATTGGCCTGTCCAGCAGCGCGGACACCGTGCAGATGATGGGCGCCATCGAACAAATCGTCGATCAGGCATTGCTGAAAACCTCTGAGGTGCGCGCGCGCATGCGCGGGAAACCCTGTGCGCAAACCGCTGACGTTGTCGGGCCGATCACCGGGTTCTTGCTCCGTTCTTCGGCTGTTGCAGGGTGGCCGGGAATGGAAATCTCGGCCTATCCTGCGATCGAAGACACCTCTGTGAAACTGCCCCTTTTGCGGCTTGACCGGCTGTCGGACAACATCCTGATCGCCCTGTTCGATGGCGAACCCAAGCGGGTCGATATCCTGCAACCTCCCGAAAGCCTGCATTTCGGCATACGCCCCAATAATCAGGGCTATTACAGCTTTTTGCGCGGCCTCGGCTATGGCGCCCATGAACCGGGCATTCAGATCGATAGTGTCGAGGCCCCAGTGGCAATGCGCGAAGACACCGCCCATCCCGGCGTGGTGAACGTCAGCCAGACCGCCGCAAATCTCAAGGCGGCGATGATCGCGCAAAACGCCCTTGATCCGAAGGAAACCTTCACATCGGCGGAATTTGCCGTGCAGATGGTCCGCTCGGCCGGATTGCAGAGCTTCAATTGGGGGGCACCCACCCCACCAGACCCAGACCCAGACCCAGACCCAGACCCAGACCCGGGGAGCAAACCTCAATGACCACGCCAATCCCAGTCTCGACCCAAGGGTTTGACAACCCGCTCTGGCCCGGTCCCCGGCTTTTGGTGCCAATCACGCTGGAATGCCTGCTGATCGGCCAGCCCAACCAGACAGGCGACTGGGCAGATCTGGGCATAGATTACCGCCAGCTTGCTTCGGCTGGTGATCCGGAAGCCAAGGCGTTTGCGCCCAGATCGACGCCGCCGGAGACAGGCGCGCATCTGCAAGTGACGCTGCCTTCGGGGTTTCGCAACGGGACGCAGTTGCCCGATGGATCGGTCAAGTTTCCGGCCATCCCGAACCGCTGGTTGTTCCTGCGCTTTGTCACGACAACCCCCGGTACTGCCCCGGTTCTGACCGCCACGGTTCTGCAATCGGATTACCTGAACGATCAGGACGGCGCCAACAGCTATCCCGATCCCGGCAGTCCCGGCAAAGCCACATGGATCGGCAAATCTTTTGACTTGAGCAAGTGGACAAACCCGAGCGGACCCGCCGAGCCGATCCTCGTTTCCATGGGGCCGGGCAGCGTGTCATGGGTCGCCAGCTACCAGAACACTCGCGACGTGCTGTGCTTTCATGATCCGTTGACCGGCATCAACGCGGGCCAGATCACCTTTGCCGCCATGGGCTGGTATTCCGACCCCGCGTTTGACCCGGTTTTGGGCGTGACAAAAGACACCCCCAAAGGCTTTACCGACCAAGCGGACTGGCAGAAAATCCAAAGCGCCTTGCAGTTCGGTCTGGGCGGCGCTGGCGGGCTGGACGATGCGCAAAAGGAATGGAAAGATTGGCAAAAAGCCCATCCGATCACCAACCCCATCGCCATCCCGGCGGTTCAGGATGACCTGGCCAGCCAATCGCTGTGCCACGGCATGGTTTACGGCATCAACTGGACAGGGCCGGAAAATCGCTATCCACGCGCGCCCATTCTGGACGGGCAGAACAGCCTGTCCGTCGCCATCGGCGGCACCGGCTTCGAGGCGATTGCCGCATGGCTGTCATCCGAACTGAAACAGCCCGAACTTGAAGACCTGCTTTTGGCGGTTCAACAGGATCTGGCCTTTGACTATCTGCAAGACCCGTCGATTTTCGAGGAAAAGACCTTTGGCGCGCGCTTTCCCAAGATCGACGGCGGCACGCAATGGGTGGTCGCCCCCCCTGCCAATTCCGAAGCAAACCGGGGCAAGTCGGTTCAGACCGTAAACCTGAGCACCGATCAGACCAAAGCCCTGACAGCGCTGAATAAAAGCCAGGCGGCGCTGGACGCCACCATGCAGGCCATCGCGGGCCATGCCGATGAGTTCTTCGCGCTGGTCTACAAACTGATCCGCACACCCGACAACCCCTTTGGCGGCGACGACAAACGGCGCAAGCAAATCGAGGCGGCGATCATCCGGATCAGCGCCACCCTGTCCGATCTGAAAACACGGCAATCCAAGCAGCAAACCGCCCGCGACACCAACCAAGCGACCCTGACAACGGCGCTGGGAAACGCGTTCGAGTTGACCAGCAGCGCGGCGCTGCGGTTCCGCGCGCCTTCGGCCCCGAGCCTGATGATCGCTGGTGCGAAACAAGACACCCGTTTTCTAGCCCCCGGCGATGACGGAAGCCCGGAGGACACCCTGTTCTGCCGCTTTACCGGACAGACGGAATCGGCCCTGACGGTGGCGGTGCCGGGTGCATCAGTGGAAACCATCACGGCGGATGATCTGGCCAGCGCCGTCGATCTGCCCAAGGCACCGGCAGGCATTCCCAAGGAATTTGACGATTACCTGATCGAGGTTTTGCTGTTCGACACCGCCAATGCCACGCTTTTGGCCAAGATCGCCTTTGCCAAGGCTGGGATCGCAAACCCGGACCCGGCGCAGCTTGCGGCTTTGGCCAAGACCATCGCGGCGCAGCAATCCGCCCCCGGCTCGGCCACGTCAAAGACGGATTTCACCGAACAGACGGTGGGCGCCGCGGTCGGTTTCAACAAGGTGGCGCCGATGAAACGCGCAGTATTGCTGTGGACACCGCCATGGTCGCCGCTGTTCATCGATTGGCAGGTGACATGGCACCCGTCCGCGCAAGACGCAGCCGGCATGTTGGCTGACTGGGATCTGACCGGCATCGAATTCGAATGGACCGGCACGACCATTGGCGCCGAGGCCGAAACCATTCTGGGCAGGACGGTGCTGGGCACCCAGATCGCCGGAGGGCTGGCGCAAAAGCTGAAGGAGTTCACCACCAAAGATCCGAACTTCAAAAAACTGCCAATCTCGCAGCAAAAGGAACTGCAAGACGCCTTTGGCATGATTGACGAGTTCGACGTGATCACCGGCGCTGTCGATGCCTTTGGCAGCACCATGTTGCAAAGGGTCAACCAGATGACCCAGCTGACCTATCCCAGCGATCCTGACCTCGACAGCTATCTGCGGCAGGCGCAATCGCTGGTGCCGTTGCCCGGCAATGGCGCCGCGCCGGGCTTTTACCCGCTGAGGGCCGGGCATTTCACCGTGGATCAGGTCTGGCTGGTGGATGTCTTTGGCCAGATCCTGCGCACCACCAATCCGGGCCAAACGGTTTTCCCGGTGCGCGCACAGTCCGTTGTGACGCCGGACCGGGACGGCGGCGACAACCGGCGCTATGTCCAGATCGCCCCGGCCATGCAGCAGCCCAGCCGCCTCCGGCTGGATCTGCTGGATGCCACGGATGATGCCATAGAAACCAACTCCGCGAACCTGACAAACCCGGTGGTGGGGTGGCTTTTGCCGAACCATCTGGACAACTCGGTGCTGGTCTTTGACCAGATCGGCACGCCGCTGGGCGAGTTGCTGCCGGTCATCACCGATGCAGGCCACAGTATTCGCTGGGACCCCACGCCGGGATCAAGCGTGCCGCTGGGCGCGCCGCCTGCCATCGACAACAAACATCTGCTCGGCTTCGTGACTGCCTTGCTGGCGCAGGCCGAGATCAGTGGCGATGCCGCGCTGCACGATCTGCTGGACGTGATCGACGTGACCCTATGGGCCACTGCCGCCACGCAACAGCCAGCGGACGACAATCTTGCGGTGTTGATCGGGCAACCAGTGGCAGTGGTGCGCGCGCAGATGAACCTCGAACAATCCGGCCCGCCAGCCGTCAACCAAGCCTGGGACGACACTGGCAAGAACAACACCGGCGGATTGCCGGACCTGCCCCTGACCACGCATATCGGTGACATCCATTTTTCCGGCAATGGCGCACTGGGGTATTTTCTGAATGACGACTACGACCTGCTTAATCCTTTGCGCGGGTACTCGGCTTCGATGGGCGGCGTGCGGCGGGCCGCGGGCGCGCCCGGCCGCGCCCAACTGGCGGACACCCTTCTGGCCTTGCCTGACCAAGTGGCGCTGAACGTGCCTTCAAGCTCGGGCTATCTGAACCCCGATCCTGCAGTGGCTTTGAAACCCGGCGGAGCCACCGCAAAGCTGACAGTGTTGATGGACCCACGCGGCGTGATCCCTGTCATGTCGGGCCTGTTGCCGGTGGAAACCGTTTCTCTGCCCGCCGCATCGGTGGCGGCGATGAACCAGCTTCTGGCCACTTTCCGCATCGGCCCGATCCTGACCAATCCCCGGCAGGTGCAGATGCCCCTGCCCGGCAATGTCGCTGGCGATTGGAGCTGGATCGCCCGCACAGGCATCACCACCTGGGAGACGGTCGCCAACCTGCAACCGGCGCAGCCCAGCAACGTCGTGCCCAACCGGGTGCCCACCCTGCGCGAAGGCTGGCTGGGGCTGGTGCCGAAAAAACCTGTCGGGGGCGACGCCAGTGCCCCCTTGGCCGAGATGAACTTTATCGAAAGGGGGGACGAGTGATGGAACTCTCGCAAGAGCAGGCAAACAGGATCCTCAAATCGGCCGCCGACGGGACGGACCCTGACCCTATCTATCATTATCGTTTTGACCCGGATATCCTATTCACCAACGCGATGGCGGCACCGACGCTGACCGTGACCAACCCCAAGAACCAGGACGGCACCGGCCAGCAGACGATTTACGTCATGGTCCCCATTGGGCCCGATCCCGAAGACATCACCGCAGCGGCAGGCGGGTTGACCATCACCACTGCCGACCGCAACTGGCAGGTCACCCCCTACCTGACCGCGAAGCCGCCCTATGTGGTTTTGACAGGGCCATCCCTGAAGGCGCTGGCCAGCGTCAGCTTTACTTTTCAAAACCTTCTGGTCAGCGCCGCGAAAGGCACGTCGCCTTTTGTGATTCAGGAAAGTGTCAGCCAAGGCACAGTCACGAAAACCATCCAGCGGGTCCCGTCCAAGCTGGATATCCAAAGCTTTTATGCCAGCCCGGTCACCGTCACAAAGGGTCAGGAAACCACCCTGACCTGGGTGGTCTCTGGCGGCAGCTATGTGGTGCTGCAACCCGGCAGCATCCGGCGCGATGTCAAAGGCGCGGGGGCATTTACCGACAGCGTTGAAATCGCCGTTCCTGACCCGTCGCAAAGCTATCTCTTGCAGCTTTACACCGATGACCGGCAGTTCACTCAGGCGGTGACCGTGGCCTTTGTCGGCAGCGTGATGACGCAGATCACCAGCAATGCCAAAGGCCCCATCAGCACCACGGACCCGGTCACCCTGACTTGGGACGCAGAATTCGCCGATTCCGATCCAAAGCTGGTCACCCCGACCAAGTCCATCATCGTCGACAGGTCAGGCAGCATGACCCTGACACCGGGGTCTTACCTGACCGGCAACGCCTCGTCCGTCGAGCTGATGCTGACCGCAACCGGCTTTGGCGGCCCATCGACAAGCAGCGTGACCATCGATTTCGATCCGGTGCGCATCCGCTGGTTCCGCTACACCGACATGACCAAACAAGCCTTTTTGCCCGCAGAGGTCGCCAATCCGGCCCCGGGGTGGCCGCAAACCACTGGCCCAAACGACAATAGAGTGCTGACAACCTATGGCCCCGGCGCCGGCGAAGGGCCGCTTAAGGCCTATCTGGGCGACGGGCCGCAGTTGCAGGTGCAGGTCTTGCTGGCCTCGCCGCAACCTGCGGCACCGGGGCAGGATGTGGTGCTGACCTATGCCACGGGCAATGCCACCTCGGCCGCGCTATCAATTGGCTTGGATCAGCCCTCCAAACCTGTCAACCTTGACACGAACACACAGACCGGAACGACAACCATCAAGGCACCTGAGGCCTCGACCACCCTTGTTTTGACCGTGCAGGGCACAGACACGCCCGCCGTCACCAGTGAATTCGACCTGATCGTAGAGCCCGCGACCACCTGACAGAACATCGGAGATTGCCGCATGACCACGCCGACCTCGTCCCAGCCCGATGCAACCGCCGTTTGGGGCGACATTCGCGGCTGCATCAATACGGTTGTCCCAGCTCTGGCGAACGTGACCATTGAGCTTGATACAGATTTTTCGACGCTCAGCGTGACATCGATTGAAATGATCACCGTGATCTTCGAGGTCGAAGAGCTTTACGACATCATCATCGTGGACGCGGGGCTGGACGTCTTCGACACCCCGGCTGAATTTGTGGACATCGTTCTGATGCTGCTGAAAAGAAAAGAGGCCGCATGAGCGCCGTTGACCCGCGACGTCCCGATGGCACGCACCGGGTTGTGGTCACCGGCATGGGGGCCGTCACCGGCTTTGGCCTTGGCCTTGCGCCCTATTGGGACGGGATCGCAGGCGGCAAAACCGCCATCAAGCTGACCACCCGGTCCTTCGAGGATCTCGAGATTACCCGCCCGGCGGCGACCGTCGCCGATTACATCCCCGGGGATCATTTCACCGACAGTGAGCTGCTGATGTCAGAGCCTTTCGTGCAGTATGCCCGACTGGCTGCGCGCGAAGCGCTGGCCGAGGCCGGTCTGTCTGGCGAGCAACTGACCGATGCGGCCATCGTACTTGGCTGCGGCGGTGGCGGCGAGCAATCGCGCGAGGATGCCGCAAAGCAGATGTTCGGCAAGAAACGCCCCCGCGCGCACCCCATGTCCGTGCCGCGCATCAACCATCAGGCCGCTGTCGGGATGATTGCCATCGAACATCAGATCTTTGGCCCCGGACTGGTCATCGCCACTGGCTGCGCTGCGGGATCACACGCCGTGGCGCAAGCGACGATGATGCTGCGCCATGGCTATGCCGGGATCGCCCTGACCGGCGGTACCGAGGCCAACGTGCTTTATTCCTCCATAAGGGGCTTTGATGCGGCACGCATCGTTGCTTCAGACACTTGCCGCCCCTTCTCGGCGGGGCGCAGCGGGTTGGCCTTGGGCGAAGGCGCTGGCGTTCTGGTGATCGAAACGCTGGCCTCGGCGCAGGCGCGCGGGGCGCAGATCATCGCCGAGATTGCAGGCTTTGGCATGTCCTCGGACGCGCGCGACCCGGTGCAACCCACCCAGCGCGGCCCGGTCCGGGCGGTCAGGCAAGCGCTCAGCGATGCCCAAATCCCGCCCGACGCCATCGCCTATGTCAACGCGCATGGCACCGGCACCCTGCTCAATGACGTGGTCGAAACCAATGTCGCGCGCGAGGTCTTCGGCCCCCACGCGGACAAATTGATGATGTCCTCGACCAAGTCCCAGATCGGTCACACATTAGGCGCAGCTGGCGCGCTTGAATTGATCGCAACGCTTATGGGGATGTCAAAAGGGGTTATCCCGCCGACGGTGAACTTTCTGGACTCAGACCCGGAATGCGACATCGACTGCGTGCCAAATGACGCCCGCGATGTGAAATTCTCTGCCGCTTTGTCGCAGTCCTTTGCCTTTGGCGGAGTGAATGCCGCGCTTGCCGTTCGCAAGGTCTGAGCCGCGATGGGGTCGTTGCAGCAAATCATCGCCGCGACACCTTTTCGCGATCCAATGTGGCGGTTCCCGGCCGAGGGTGGTGAGTACCCGCTGTCCGACCTTCTGGCACAGTCCGAACGTCTGGCCGCTGGTCTGGCGGAACAGGGCGTCAAAGCCGATGACCGGGTGATCACGCTGTTCGATACCGGATCGGCTGCGGTGACATGCTTGCTGGCCATCTGGCATCTGGGCGCGGTTGCGGTGCCCTTGCGCCCGCAGCGGATCAACCAATCTGGCAAGGGGCTGGTGCCCGATGTCATCAGGATTTGCGCGGCCAAGGCGATTGTTCATACCGCCCCGCAGGTGACATTCAACTGGCCAGGCGGCACGCTTGATCTGTCATACCAGCAGCTACTCCGAAACAACGCCAAGGCCGTTCCGAGGGCAGACCGCGCGCTGCGCGATCTGGCGCTGATCCAGTTCACCTCGGGCAGCACCGGGCGGCCTCGCGGTGTGCGGGTGCGTCATGACATGGTGCTGACCCAGCTTCGGCAACTGTCCGAAAACTACCGGGCCGAGGGGCCTGTCGCAGTCCCGCAGTCGGTTGGGTCATGGTTGCCGATCTATCACGATATGGGGCTGTTCATCGGTATGTTGCTGCCGCTTTTCTGCGGCGCAGATGCGCTGTTGGCCCCGCCCGAGTATTACGTCCGCAATCCCGCCCGCTGGTTCCGCGCCCTGTCAGACCAGCGCTGCGATCTGAGTTTTTCCACCAGCTCAGTCCTTGCCGCCACCCTGCGCGGCACCAAGCGCCTGACACCGCAGGACTGCGATCTGTCGCGCCTTGTTCTATACATCGCTGCGGAAAAGATCAGCCCTGCCGTTATGGACGATCTGAGCCGCAGACTTGGCCCGCTTGGCCTGTCTCCGCAAGGGCTGCGCACCGGCTATGGCATGGCGGAATATGCGCTTGGCTGTACCAGTTCGTTGTCCGGCCCGGTTCCGCGCCAACATGTTCGCATCGCGGGCGACGTTGTCACGCCTTGCCCGACCTCTGCCAACAGCTTGGAGTTCGTGACCATCGGGCGGCCAAATTCCGGCTGCGATCTGGCGATCCGCGATCCCGGCGGGCGACGATTGCCCGACTGGCGACTGGGCGAGATCACCGTGGCCGGCCCCTGCCTGACGGAAGGCTACGAAAGCGACGCCGCCGCTACGGACAAGGCCCTTGGACAGGGCTATCTGCGAACCGGCGATCTGGGGTTTCGCGTCAACGGCGAGGTGTATTTCGTTGGCCGCAAGGACGATACCATGACCGTGGCAGGCCGCCATATCGTCCCGGCGGACATTGAGCATGAGATCGAAGCCCTGTCCTTTGTCGGCGCCGGTCGCGCCCTGCTTTTTGGAACCGAGGCACAGGGTGCAGACCTGTCGCGCCAGATTTTGCTGATCGAAAGCCGCAGCGCTTGGACACCGGAGCAAGCGACCGAGCGGATCGCGGCCATCCGGCAAATGACCCGTGATCGCTTTGGTTTTGTACCAAGTGACATCGTTCCGGTGCCGCGCGGTACGGTCGAAAAGACCTCGAGCGGGAAAAAACGCACTCGGGTCATCAAAGCCCGATGGCTGCGAGGCGAGATTTTCCGGCTTAGCACCGAAGATGCCTGAAACAGGTACTGCCTCGTCCAGGATTGCCGCCTGATTGTCAGCAGATGCGCGGCAATTGATCCCCGACCAGCATATCGACGATGCGCGCTCCGCCAAAAGGCGTTCGCATGGTGACACGGCCGGCCTGCCCATCACGGACGCGACCGATGATGGTGGCCTCACGCCCTTCCGGCATTGCCCGCATGGCGGCCAGTGCTGCTTCGGCCTGATCTTCAGGGACAAACAGCACCAGAGTGCCTTCGTTGGCAAGATACAGCGGATCAAGGCCAAGGATCTCGCACAGGCCTTTGACCTCCGGGCGGATCGGCAAGGCCGTTTCTTCGATCTCGATGGCAAGGCTGGCGGCTTCGGCTATCTCGTTAAGCACCGAGGCCACGCCGCCGCGTGTCGCATCACGGGCGCAGCGCGTGTCCGGCGCGGCCTGCAGAACGGCAGCCATCAGATGGCCAAGCCCCTGACAATCCGAAGGTATATCCGCCGTCAGCGCCATTTCCCCCCGCGCCGCCAGAATAGCGGCGCCGTGATCGCCGAGCACGCCATTGACGATGGCCATGTCTCCGGCCCGAATGGTCTCGGCCCGCAGATCACGCCCGGGCGGGATCACCCCAACCCCAGAGGTGGTGACAAAGACCTTGTCCGCCGAGCCGCGCCCAACCACCTTGGTGTCACCCGTCACGATGCGCACCCCGGCCTTGTCCGCCTCGGCCTGCATCGAGGCGACGATGCGGCGCAGCAGGGCAATCTCGGTTCCCTCTTCGATGATGAAGGCCGCCGACAGCCAAAGCGGCGTCGCACCGCCAACCGCCAGATCATTAACCGTGCCGCAGACAGCGATCTTGCCGATGTCCCCACCGGGAAATTCGACCGGGTCCACCACGAAACTGTCGGTGGTGAATGCCAAACGCGCCCCGGGTTCCTGCAAGGCGGCGGTCATCAGGCGCGCCTGATCCTCCATCGCATCGGGTTGGAAGGCGGCGGTAAAGACCCCCTCGATCAAATCGCGCATCGCCTTGCCGCCGCCGCCGTGGGCCAAGGTGACGATTTCGCCGGGTTTCGTCATCATGTTCATTCCGCTGGCTCCGCTGCGGGCGCGCGGGCGCCGCCGTATTGATAATAGGCCGCACAGGCCCCTTCCGAACTGACCATGAGCGCGCCCAAGGGCATTTCCGGCGTGCAGCCGGTGCCGAAATGCGGGCAGCCGGTGGGTTTGATCCGGCCCGTCATGACCGCGCCGCAGGCGCAGCCTTCTGGTTCGCTCACATGACGCGGTCCTGCTGCATAACCGATGCCGAACTTTTCTTCGGCGTCGTAGGCGGCGTATTTGCGGCGAATGCGCAGGCCCGAGGCGTCAATCTCTCCCAGACCGCGCCATTCAAAACTGGGCCGGGTTTCATAGACGTCAGCCATGGCGGCGATGCTGACGGGGTTGCCATGTTCCGGCACCACGCGGGCGTATTGGTTTTCCACTTCGGCGCGGCCTTCAGCGATCTGCCGCAGCACCATCAGCACCGATTGCAACAGATCCAATGGCTCAAAGCCCGCGACGACGATGGGCTTTTCATAGTCTTGCGCAATGAAATCATAGGGATGGATACCGATCACCATCGACACATGCCCCGGCCCGACAAAGCCTTCGAGCACCATATGCGGATCGTCCAGCAGCGCCTTGATCGGGGGCGGCACTGTGATGTGGTTGCAAAAGACACTGAAATTTTCCAGCCCTTCGCGCGCCGCCTGCTGGATCGACAGCGCGGTTGACGGCGTCGTGGTCTCAAACCCCAGCCCAAAGAACACCACCTGCCTATCCGGGTTGCGCCGTGCAATCTCCAACGCATCCAGAGGCGAATAGACCATGCGGATGTCGCAGCCATCGGCCTTGGCCTGAAGCAGGGATTTGCGGGTTCCGGGGACGCGCATGGCATCGCCAAAGGTACAAAAGATCACCCCCGGCTGTTCTGCCAGTTCCACGCATTCGTCAACGCGGCTCATCGGCAGAACGCACACCGGGCAGCCGGGGCCGTGGATGAACTCGATCCCCGGATGGGTCAGTTTATCAAGGCCATAGCGAAAGATTGCATGGGTATGGCCGCCGCAAATCTCCATGATATGCACCGGCTTTGCTGCCGTCGCCCCGATCTGATCTGCAACCTCGGCGATTTGTGCCAGCAGCGCCTTGGCGGCCTTGGGATCGCGAAATTCGTCTGCGTATTTCATAATCTGCCTACCAATGCGGCGTCGCCTGCGGCCATTGCCTCAAGGGTTTCCTGTGCCTCGCCCAGACCGCGCAGCGCCTCGAGTGTGGCGGCGGCTTCGTCCTCGTCGATTACTGCCATGGCAAAGCCGACGTGGATCAGCGCCCATTTGCCGATCAGCCCCTCCAGGGGACCGTCGGCGATGCAGGCGACATTGACCGCGCGGCGCACGCCCGAAACGTCGGCTTCGGCCGTCATGCGCGCCGCATCAATGACGGCCACGATCTGGCCGGGTATTCCTAGGCACATTGGTCACTCCTCCCTTTCATCCTTGGCACCCGCCCGTACGGGTTCGGCAATGCCGTAGCGGTCGATCTTGGCGCGCAGTCCGACACGGGACAGGCCCAGTTCAGCGGCGGCACGGCTTTTGTTCCATTTCAGCCGGGTCAGGGTTTCACGCAGAATCCGCATCTCGATATGCTCGACCCGGTCCTTCAGCGTCCCCGACCCGGTCAACACGGCATCCACAGCGGGGGCCGGACCGTCAGGATTGGGGCTGGCTTGCAGGATGTGCCGGCTGATCAGCTCCGGGCCAAGAATGGGGTCCTGAGAAAAGATCAGCATGCGGACCATCTCATTTTCCAGCTCGCGCAGATTGCCGGGCCAGTCGTAGGTTTCCAGAAACTCCAAGACGTCGTCCGAAAGGCCCTGCACCGGTTTGCCATGGGCGTTGGCCGCGTCGAACAGAAGGCTTTGCGCGAGGATCGGCAGATCGCCAAGTCGCTCGCGCAGGGGCGGTACGGCCAGCGTGATCTGACCAATGGCATAGTACAGATCTGCGCGGAAACGCCCCCCGGAGACCTCTTCACGCAGATCGAGGTTGCTGCCGGTGATCAGCCGCACATCGCTGCGCTGCACTTCGTGAGCGCCAAGCGGGCGAAAGCTGCCGGTCTTGGCAAAGCGCATCAAGGCCAGTTGCAGACGCGGGCTGAGGTCGGAAATCCCGTTGATGAACAGCGTGCCCCTGTCCGCCTTTTGCAAAAGGCCCAACTTGTTGGTTTGCGCCCCGGCCAGCGCGCCGCGCTTGGCGCCGAACAATTCGATCTCAAGCAGGTCATCGTCGACACTGGTGCAGCACAGTTCAAAGAAGGGTCGGTCAGACCGAAGCGAACTATAGTGCATCGCCCGCGCAATCGCAGCCTTGCCGGTTCCGGCCTCGCCGCAGATCAGCACCGGCACATCAAAGCTGGCAAACTGGCGGGCCTGCTCGATCACCGCGTTCAGCGGGGAATTGGGCGCGCGCAGTACCTTTTCAAAGCCCAGCCCCTCGCGCAGCGCCTTGCGCTGGGTTTCCAGCTTGCTTTCGACCGAGCGCGAAAGATAACGCATTTCCAGAGACATACGGTCGTGATCGCGCGACAGGCGGAACAGATCGGCAGCGTTTTTGGCGGTCATCAGAAACTGATCGGGGTGCCACGGCTTGGTCAGAAACTGATAGATGCCCGCATCGTTGATCGCGGCGATCATATCGTTGGTTTCGGTATAGCCGGTGATGATGATGCGCACCGTATCAGGCCAGCGATCGCGCACTTCGCAGAGGAATTCGACCCCGGTTCGCCCCGGCATCCGTTGGTCGCAAAAGATCACTTGAACAAAGTGCTCTTCCATAAGGGCGCTGGCCTCATCCGCGCTTTGGGCCGTGAGGATGTCAAAGTCATCCTCCAAGGCCATGCGCATGGCCGCAAGCGAATGCGGCTCGTCATCGACCAGAAGCAGGCTGGGCAGCGCGTGCGCCATTATTCCGCCGCCTCGGTGGGGCGCGCCTTGGCCAGATTGGCGCGCAACCAAGTGACCCAACTTGCCATGCCCTCGCCGGTGCGCGCAGAGACCCGCAGGATCTCGATCCCCGGGTTCACGCGGCGCAGGTTTTCTTCGTAAAGGTCCAGATCCACGTCGCAATAGGCCGCCAGATCGACCTTGTTGAGGATCGCCAGACGCGCTGCGGTGAACATGTCAGGGTATTTCAGCGGCTTATCCTCCCCTTCGGTGACCGAAAGGATGGCAACCTTGCACGCCTCGCCCAGATCGAAGGCGGCGGGGCAAACCAGATTGCCGACGTTTTCGATGAACAAAAGGCTTTGCGGCATCAGGCTGAGATGCTCCATCGCGTGGCCGACCATATGGGCGTCAAGGTGGCAGCCTTTGCCGGTGTTCACTTGAACGGCGGCGGCGCCGGTGGCGCGGATGCGGTCGGCGTCATTGGCGGTTTGCTGGTCGCCCTCGATCACCGCCAGAGGCTGGTCACCCAGCAGCTCGATCGTCTTGCACAGCAGTGACGTCTTGCCCGACCCGGGCGACGACACAAGGTTGACCGCAAAGGCCTCCAGCCCCGCCAGCACGGCGCGGTTGGCCTGGGCATAGCGGTCGTTCTTGCTCAGGATGCCGGTCTCGATCTCGATCAGGCGATCCTGAGTCATCCCCGGGACCTCGGTGCCTGCGGGGCCATGACCAAAGTGCAGATCATGTGAGTGGTGGTGGTGGTGGTGGTGGTCGTGGTGGCGATGATCAGCGTGATCGTGAGAATGCCGATGATTGTGGTGATGGCCCTGCCCTTCGACAGTCCCTGTTCCGCAGCCGCAAACCGTGCACATCTATTGCACCTCCATATCTTTGATCCGCATTTCATCGCCCGCCACGGGCATCAGCTTGCCGCCGCCGCAATCGGGGCATGGGTCCAGTCGTTGCATGATCTCGACCTCGTGCATGCAGTCGTAGCACATGGCCCGTCCGGGCAGATCGATCATCACAAGTGCCGCGCCCTCTGCGAGGCTGCCGCGCATGACCACGTCAAACGCAAACGCCATCGCGGGCTTTTCGACCCCGGCAAATCGGCCAATCTCGAGCCGGATGCGTTTGACGCGGGCAAAGCTTTGCACTTGCGCCTGCTGTTCGATCACCTGACGGATGCCTTCACAAAGCGACATTTCATGCATGTTCCGGCCCTCCCGTGATCTCAATCTTACAGCACGGATCGAGGATATCGACCAGCAGCGGCACAAGGCTATGGTTTTCGGCACGCAGAGTGGCAAGGCTTTGCGCCATGATGCCGTCCTTCGCCATCAGGTGATCGGTCGGCGTGACGCGGGTCAGGTCGGAGACGCGGCCCGCGATGGTGCTGACCGCGATGGCATAGACTCCTCGGGCGGCAGGCACCATGGCCGCGCCGGGGCCGATGCCGCGCGGTGCCGGCAAAGCGGCGCGCAGGCAAGCATCAAGGTCCAGCATCCGGGCAAACACCCGCCACAGCGGGCCGCGTCCGTACTCTGCCTCAAGCGCCAGCAACAGAGGATGACCAAGGTGGCGCACCGCTGGCGAATTCTCGACCGCCCCTTCGCGCAGCGCGTTCCATTCGGTCACTGGGGGCAGATCGGCGCAGGCCTCGCCCGGGGCAAAACACTGGGCAAGCCTGCGCAAAACCGGCCCAAGACCCGTGTCCGAAGCCATCAGCGCCCTCAGTTCGGGCATGGTTTGCGGGCAGCGCTCGGCCCAAAGCGCCGAGGCGCCATCGGAAATCGGCAGGGAATGGAGGCCAAGGCGCGCTGGCAGGATCACCCCCAGCCGCATCAAGTGATCGCGGGCAATCTCGCGCGGGAGGTCGGCGGCATCAAAGTCATCCCCCAGCGCCATGCGGATCGCGGCCCCTTGCGCCGCGCGGCACAGGTTGAACAGCCGTGGCAACAGCTCGGCCACCTCCGCTGTCGGCCGCCCTTGCACAAGCCGCGCCACAGGCAAGGGCGGCGCCGCAACGGCGGTCAAAGGCAGGGCCGAAACAAGCATCAGCCTTCGTCCACCGCAAGACCCGCGGTCAGCACCTGACGCCGGGTCGGTGTGATGGCAAGATCGGGCGCCAGTTCCGCCTCGGCTGCTGCACAGTCCATGCCCTCGGTGACCAAGGATTCGGCTGCTTCGGCTTGCGCAAGATCCACTTCGCGCGCGGCACGAATATCGGCGGCGCGGTCGGTTTCGGCCCGATGTTCTTCCTGAAACAGTGCCGACATGACGGCCTCGGCAACCTCGACAGCCTGCGCTTGGGTCTTGAACTCACCCATCGGCGAGAACAGCGAACAGGCCTTGTAGCTTCCGGTCTGCTCACGCGAGTTTTGCAGGAATTCGTACTCTCCCGAAGGAAAGCCGATCACCTCTTTGGCGCCCGCCTCCAGAGCTGACCAATCCTCCCCCTCGGCGGGCAGCAGGATCAGGTTCATGAACCACGGAGAGACAAGAACGCCCAAGGGCCGCCCCTCGTGCAGCCGAAAGCCGACCGCCTGCACATGCAGCAGCTTGTTGACCAAAGGCACGTCGCGCATCTTGGCGTGCCAGACTTCGGTGAAATCCGCCACAAGGGCGCTGGTGCGGCGGTTCAGGATCGCGGCTTCGATCACGGAAGCCGCGCCCGGATCCTCCAACACCAGGAATTGCTCGGCAGGCGCGTCGCAGTTGGGGCAGGACCAATCGCCGGGCAGATCGCTAAAGGCCGTGCCCGGCAAGACCGAGCGGGTGTCGTCGCCCGTCGCAGGATCGTAGGAGGTCCAGCATATCTTGCATTCCATGATCGCCAGCGGGCTGATCTTTGCGTCTGATCCCAGATAGGAGCCCTCGAAACCGCTCATCTTATGGCCTCCAGAACCTCAAGGATGCGCGCAGCGCTGTCTGTCAGATCTTCCGGCGCGGCCAGCGTGACTTCGGGCATCGTCGTGACTTCAAAGGTGTCAAGGATCAGCGTGTCCATCGAGTTGAAGAACTGCACCCGCCAGACATGCGCCAGCGCGGTGGCGCTGACCCGGCAATTGCCATACCCGCGCGACAGGATTTCCGTGCTGCCCTGCCCGAGTGCCAGATCGAGCCAGGCAAGATCCTGTTCGGTGTGCGGCAGAAGCGTCAAGTTGACCACATGCGGGTCCTGTCCCTCCCTTTGGCTGGCGGATTTGTCCTGCAATTCCACAAGGATCGGCGGTGCATTCAGCACGCCGGGTTGGCGCGGCGCTTCGGTGCCTTGCGCCGGGCGGCGCGGCTCGAACGCGCGGGTGCGTGCGGCCTGTGGAACCGGGCCAACTTCGATCGCGTCCTGCCCTGCGCCTTTCAGCACCCAGACGCCAGCAAAAACGCTTTCCTGAACGGCGATTGCCGGAATGCCGTAGATGCGCATGGAAACCTCGCCCTCGCCAAGCGTTTCGGCCATCAACGCGCGGTTGGCCTTGTCCAACGCACTAAGGTCAAAGCGCCGGTTTTCCGCGCCCAGCCCACTGGTCGCAGCGGCCTTGGCGACCTGCGCCAACAGGTCGAACGCGGGCTGCAAGGAAGGATCTCCCTGGACCTCGGGGATGTGAAGCGAAAAGGTGCGCATGTCTTGCGGCATGGGCATGTATTCCAGTTCCGCCCCATCGTCGGTTGGCGGCTGAGATCCGGGGCCGAAACCAACGGGCGGCAAAACGAAATTCGACATGGCTATGGTCCTTTCAGGCGGCGACAGGCAGCGCGAGGATTTGCGCGATGCGCAGCATGTAATCGTCCCAGTCGCGCACCTTGGGGATGCCCGCCAGAAACGCCCCATCCTTGAAGAAAATCAGACTGGGGGTTTTCAACACGCCGGTGTCCTCGCGCAATCGGGTCTCAATCGCTTCGGTGACGACGGCGCAGTCGAACCGGCCCTGAAAGGCCTGTTTCAGCTCGGGCAGGATCACCGCGACATCGGCGCTTTCGAGGTTGCGTTTGGGATCGCCCGGCACAAACAGCGCATGGGCGCCGGGCCCCGCGACAAAGGCCTTTAGCGCGTCTTGGCTGTCCAATCGGGGCCAGCCCATTTCGGCGGTTAACCGGTCGATCAAAGGATGTGTCATGCGGTTGTCTTTCCGTTGTTCAAAGCGGCCTGCAAATGGGGCGGCAATTGCGGCGCCGCGTCATCGAGATCGGCAAAGGCATCGCCCAGCCCCTGCCCCTCCATCAGCGCCCGAAGCCCGCCAAGGGCGCGGGTGATCTTGTCGGCCTGATCGGGGTCGAGAACCTCGCGCGCGGCGCCAAGGAAGGTCAGGATCCACGTGCCGGGCGGTTGCGGGCCGGTCAAAGACATGTCGATGAGGTGAATATGCTCGCCCTCGCGGGCCTGTGCTGCGATGCCGTCACAGCCGATGACCTGCATGGGAATGCCAAGGCACATCGCGTCAGTCCGCCGCCGGAAAGAAACGCGCATCGCCGCTGCGGCAGGCCTCTTGTTCCGAGGGTCGGCCCTGTTCATAAGCGCCGCGCAGGATCGATGGATCGGCCAGCAACGAGGCATCGCTTTGTCCGGCGCTGGCGTGGACCCCCAGCGCCTCCAGCTTGCTCAGGGCCACGTCGATCGCCGGATCGACCTGCGCCGCCACGATGGCGCGCAAACCGCCACCGTAATCTTCAAGCTCTTCGGGCTGGCAGCCGATCAGGATCAGTGTTTCCGGACAATAGCCCATCAGTTGCGCGGTCGCGATCACGTCTTGAAAACCCGTCTGGTGCAAGCTCATCTTCTTGGCGCCCATGAAGGCAGGCACCTCGTCGTTTTCGACAATCTTGAGCGTGCCCGGCGTCAGCCCGTAATCCACCGCGTCAAAAACCAGAAGTATTTCCGCCTCTTCGAGGAAAGGCAGCAGGTAAAGCCCCTGAGTGCCGCCATCCAGCAGCGTCACGTCACCGTCGAAACGATGGGTCTCGGCCAGCCGCTCGATGCAGCGAACGCCAAAGCCCTCGTCCGCCCAAAGCACGTTTCCGATCCCAAGGATTAATGCCTTGCCTGCCATCTTCGCCCTCCCTTGCGAATGTGGTGGGGATGTTTTCCATCCTGTTGTCAGATGACAATAAACTTTCCTGTTTCTTAGCCTCCAGATTTTTTGAAAGACCGGAGAATTCCAACCAACACTCTGAATTAGATGTATAAATTGAGAAATTCGGGCATATCGTCAAGCAGACTTATGAAAGGTTACTTTCCAATTTTTTCAAAAACCGAAAGCCCTGCGCTCAAAAAAGGGCGGGGAAATCCCCGCCCGTCACGCAAACCCGACTCGTCCGGCGTCAGTCCGGGCGGTCGTCCTTGAAGGTCCGATGCCCCGAGATCATCGTCGAGACGATGGATTGGCGGGACATTATGTCTTCGCGGATGGCGACATAGATGTGGATGATCATGAAGATCACGATCCACCACATGCCGAGATGATGATAGGTGTGCACCAACATCGAGTTGTCGCCAAAGATCGTCAGCACCCAACCGAACAGCGATTGCAGAACACTGTCCCGCCCCAGCCCTTCGGAATAAAGCGCAAGCCCGGTGAAGATCATGAAGGTCACTCCCAGCGTGATGAAGCAGAACATTGCCAGTTGCGCCAAAGGGTTATGGCCAACATATTTCTTGGGTTCCTTGGCGATGAAAAGATACCACTTCACTTCGTCCATCACCTCGGACCACCACTTTCCGCTGAAGATCGGCAAAAGGAACATCTGCCGCGCATGATGGTTGCCAAAGATCGCCCAGTAGATGCGCCCGGCAAACCCCACGGTCAGTATCCAGCCCGCCGCGAAATGGGCGAAACGGATGTAGCCAAAGACGAACTGGTACACAGGTTCGGCGATCTGCATCGACGGCGGCGGCGAGCCGATGAAATAGCCCGTCACACACAACACGAGGATGGCCGCCGCGTTGATCCAGTGCCAGATCCGCACCGGCGCCTCGTAGACATAGACGCTGGTCTGGCGCGATGCCGAGGCAAGATCCTCGGCATCGGCATGGGCGCCTGACAGCGCCATCGGGGGTTCTATCTCTGCGTCTTTCATGACCGCCCCCTCATTCGCGACGGCCGCGCAGGCGGGTGACGCCCCAAAGCGCGGCAGCCAGTGTGATCACGGCAAGCCCGTGAACCGGGGACAGCGCGTAATGCACAGCCCCCGGCAGGGTCGTATCGTGCCCGGGATGGGCCGAGGCAGCCGATGCGGCAAAGGTCACAAGGCCAATCAGTGCAATGTTTTTCATAGGTCTTTCTCCTCCCGTGTCCGCCTAGCGGACCTTGACGGTGGTCAACTCGTCGCCATCGGGCGACATCACGTGCGTGGAACAGGCAAGGCAGGGGTCGAAACTGTGCAGGGTGCGCAGTATTTCGACCGGCTCGTCGGGGCGCTCCATCGGAGTGTTCATCAAACTGGCCTCAAAGGCTCCGATGTTACCTTCTGTATCCCGAGGCGAGCCGTTCCATGTGGTTGGCACGACGCATTGATAATTGTCGATGCGCCCGTCCTTGATGCGGATCCAATGCCCCAGCGCACCGCGAGGTGCTTCGGTCATGCCGACGCCCTTGGCCTCTTTGGGCCAGGTGCTCGGGTCCCATTTCTCAATATTTGCAGTACTTTCGTCGCCGTTCTTGATGTTCTGAACCAGCTTGTCGAAGAAATGTTTTTGCAGGCGGCCACAGTATTCGGATTCCAGCGCCCGCGCCGCAGTGCGCCCCAAGGTCGAGAATACGGCCTCAAGCGGCAGGTCCATGGTGCGAAGCAAACCGTCGATCTGATCCTTGATATCCTCGTGGCCTTTGGCATAGCCGACGACATACCGCGCCAGCGGTCCGACCTCCATGGCGTGCCCCTTCCAGCGCGGCGCTTTGATCCACGAATATTTTGCGGCCTCGTCAAGTTCCTGGATGTTGGTGCGGGTGCCCTTGGCGTTGGGGCCAAGTTCGTATTTCGGCGCGGTTTCACCATCCCAGGGGTGCAGACCCTTGCCGGCCTCGGCGTATTCGTACCACGAATGGTCGACGAATTCCTGCACCTGTTCGGGATCGCGCGGATCGACGTCATGGACTTGCGACAGATCGCCATTGATGATCGCGCCGCGCGGCAGGTGCAACTGCTCGGGCGAGAAGTCATTGGGATGCTCGGGGATATCGCCATATGCCAGACAGGCCTGCGAGGACAGCCCACCACCGTAGAGCCAGTTCTTGTAAAATCCGCCAATCGCCACAACGTCGGGCAAATAGACGTTGCGGTTGAACTCGATACATTTCTCGATGATGGAGCTGACCATGTTCAGCCGCTCCATGTTGATCGCGCCGACAGCCCCGGTGCCATGCACGTTGATCGGGCAAGGTACGCCGCCCACAAGCCAGTTGGGATGCGGGTTCTTGCCGCCAAAGATCGTGTGAATCTTGACGACCTCCTTTTGCAGGTCCAGCGCTTCAAGATAATGGGTGGTGGCCATCAGGTCCGCCTCGGGCGGCAGTTTATAGGCCGGATTGTCCCAATAGCCGTTTTTGAACAGACCCAACTGGCCGGATTCAACGAATTTTTTCAGGCGGTTCTGCACGTCGCGAAAATACCCAGGGGAGGAGAGCGGGTGCGACGGGGACACCGCCTGCTGCAACTCGGACGTGGCTTTCGGATCGGCCTTGAGGGCATTCACCGGGTTCACCCAGTCCAGCGCGTGCAGATGGTAAAAGTGCACGATGTGATCGTGGATTTGCAGGTTCAACTGCATGATGTTGCGGATGCTGTTGGCATTGTCCGGAATCAGGATGCCCAGCGCATCCTCGACCGCGCGCACCGAGGTCAGCGCATGGGTGCCGGTGCAGACGCCGCAAATGCGCTCGGTAAAGGCCCAGGCGTCGCGCGGATCGCGCCCCTTGAGGATCACCTCAAGCCCGCGCCACATGGTGCCGGTGCTGACGGCGTTGCGGATGACGCCCTGATCGTCGACGTTCACTTCGCAGCGCATATGGCCTTCGATCCGGGTGACCGGGTCAACAACAATGCGGCGGCCGGTGGTGTCGAGGTCGAAACCGTTGGGTGTGGTAACCATGGGTTACGCCTCCTCTTTGTTCGATTGGGTTTTCTTTTGCGCCGCCTTCAGGGCACTGATCGCGGCATGGGCGGCAACCCCCGCCCCCACGACCCCGGCAGCGGCCATGCCGACCATGTCGGCATTGGCCTCGACCCCGAATTGCGTCAAGTCGGTCACGCGGTCATAGAAACTGCCCTGATCCCAGAAACCATCCTCCGAGCAACCGATACAGCCGTGACCCGACTGGATCGGGAAGGACGTGCCTTCGTTCCAGCGGATGGTTGAGCAGGCGTTGTAAGTGGTCGGCCCCTTGCAGCCCATCTTGTAGAGACAATAGCCCTTGCGCGCGTTCTCATCATCCCAGGCCTCGACGAATTGGCCCGCGTCGAAATGCGGACGGCGGTAGCATTTGTCGTGGATGCGCTGGGAATAGAACATCGCCGGGCGCCCCTGACGGTCCAGTTCGGGCAGCCGGTCAAAGGTCAGCATATAGGTGATCACCCCGGTCATCACCTCGGCAATCGGCGGGCAGCCCGGCACCTTTATGATCGGCTTGTCGGTGATGACTTTATGTACTGGCGTCGCCCGCGTCGGGTTTGGCTTCGCCGCCTGCACACAGCCATAAGAGGCGCAGGCCCCCCAGCTGATCACCGCCTTGGCGTGTTCCGCCGCGTGGCGGAGCTGTTCGACAAAAGGTTTGCCGCCGACAATGCAGAACATGCCGTCCTCGTTCAGGGGCGGGTTGCCTTCGACCGCAAGGATGTAGTTGCCCTTGTACTTCTCGATGGTCTCTTGCAGCGCTGCCTCGGCCTGATGCCCCGCAGCCGCCATCAGCGTGTCGTCGTAATCAAGGCTGATCATCGACAGCACCACGTCCTTGGCCAGCGGATGCGCGCTGCGGATAAAGCTTTCCGAGCAGCATGTGCATTCCAGCCCATGCACCCAGATCACCGGCGTGCGCGGCTTGGTCTCCATCGCGTGGGCGATCTTGGGCACGAAGGCGGGCGACAGGCCCAGCGCCGCCGCCGTCAGCGAGCAGTACTTCATGAAGCTGCGCCGGGTGATCCCCTGCCGCCGCATCACGTCATAAAAGGTTTCGATCTGGCTCAAGGCTGTGTCCCTCCCTGCTGGTCCTCTTGCGCTGTGTGCGATGGCACACCGCACCTTGGGGTACAGGATTTCAGGGGGTGAGATTTGGATCAAAGGCTTTGACATAGAAAGGAACAGCCCAGTTCTTCAAGCTATATCAACGCGCTACAGGAGAAAGGGCGCAAAGGTAGCGACAAGCTGCATGCCACCTTTCCAGACCGGCGGTCAGCGCCCTTCCACCCGGCCCATGCGCCCGCCGCTCCTGTGGGGCGGGGTTTTACCCCGCCGCCCCGGGCAAAGACCGCGCCGCCGCGATCACCGCTTGGCCAAGCGCCAGCCCGCCATCGTTGGCGGGGGTTTCGCGGTGGACCATGACCGGCACATCGCCCAGCGCCTCGAGCATCAGGCGGGTCAAGAGCGCGTTCTGAAAGCAGCCCCCCGACAGCGCCACGGCCTCGGCGTCTCCGTCCAGCACCAGCCGACGCGCCCGCACTGCAAACAGGATCACCAGCCATTGATGAAAGGCAAAGGCCAGCGCCGGCCGTGTCCGCCCGCCTTGCGTCATGTCTCGGATCATCCGGTGAAACAGCGGGTCTGTTTCGATCTCCGGGTCCGGGCTGTGACCTGTCCGTTTGGCCCAGTCGATGCCCAAGGCCTCTGCGGCCTCCGACGGCTCTGCCAGCGTTTCCAGCCACATGGCTGCCTGCCCTTCAAAGCTCTGCGCCTCGCCGCTGCCTTCCAACACCGCCGCCACCGCATCGAACAGCCGCCCGGCGCTCGACGACAGCGGCGCATTCACGCCCTTCTCCGCCGCCATGCGTGCCATGGCGAGCGGCTTGTCCGGGAAAAGGACATCCGCCCAATCGGACATGCCCGCCTGACCCAGCCGCACCAGCGCATTGCGCCAGGGCTCCCGTGCCGCCATATCGCCGCCGATCAGAGGCGCAGGTTTCAGCCACGCCTTCCGCTCGAACCCGCGATAATCGCCCAGCAAAAGCTCCCCGCCCCAAAAGGTGCCATCTGTGCCCAACCCCGTGCCGTCCAGAATGATCCCGGCCACCTTGCCGCCCTCCAAAGGCCAACCATTCTCGGCAAGACAGGAGGCCAGATGCGCATGGTGATGTTGCACCTCGACCACCGGCAACCCTTTACTGCGCGCATGTACCGAGGCGCGGTAATCAGGATGCAGATCGCAAGCAACCAGATCAGGTCTGTGATCGAACAACTCTGCATAGTCCAAATCCGCCTGCAAAAAGGCGTCATAGGTCAGCGCTTCATCAAGCTCTCCCAAGTGATGGCCCAGCAGCGCCTGACCGTTTTTCAGCAGGCAAATCGCGGATTTCATCTGCCCGCCATAGGCCACCACCTGCGGCGCGTCCTCGAACCCTTTAGGCAGGGGTAAGGTTCCCGGAACCCGCCCGCGCGCGCGGCGCAACACCATGGGCGGTTCTGCGCGTTCAACGCTGTCATCCAGCCGCCGTGCGATTTCGCGGTCATGCATCAAAAAGCCGTCGGCAAAAGCGCCGAGCTTTTCGCGCGCCTCATCGTTGCCGATTACCTGAGGCTCGCCGCTCAGATTGCCCGAGGTCATCACCAAGGGGCGCCCCACCGCCTGCAACAGCAGATGGTGCAATGGCGTATAGGGCAGCATCCAGCCCAGACTGACCATCCTCGGCGCCACCTCCTCGGGCAAGGCCTTGTGGCCCTTGTCCAGCAGGACAATCGGCGCCGCCGGATCGCGCAGCAGAGCCTCTGCCTTGGGTGATACCTTTGCATACTGCCGGAGCAGTTCCAAAGGCGCCATCAGTGCGAAGGGCTTGCCGGGGCGGTGTTTGCGTTGCCGCAGCAGCGCCACCGTCAATGCATTTGTCGCGTCACAAGCCAGATGGAAACCGCCCAGCCCCTTGACCGCCAATATCCCACCACCAAGCAACAAGGTGGCCGCTTTGGGTATGCCTCCGCCTCCCGGTTCCAGCCAAAGACGCGGCCCGCAATCCGCGCAGGCCACCGGCTGGGCGTGAAAACGGCGGTCACCGGGGTTCTCATACTCGGCGCGGCAGCCCGGACACATCTCGAAGGGGGCCATGGTGGTCTGCGCGCGGTCATAAGGCAAAGCGCGCAGGATGGTAAAGCGCGGCCCGCAGTGGGTGCAGTTGGCAAAGGCATAGCGATGCCGCCGGTCCGCAGGATCATTGATTTCGGCCAGACAGTCCGGGCATGTGGCCGCATCCGGTGTCACGCGCGTCGCGGCCCCTGCACCTTGCGAGGCGGCAATCTCAAATCCTGACGGCGCCGCACCGTCCAGTTCGCTGACCTCGACCCGATCCACGCGCGCCAGTGGCGGCGCCTCGGCGGACAAAGCCACTACGAAGCCCTCAAGGTCTGCGCCAAAGGCCCGGATCAAAACGCCCTCGGGATCATTCAGAACGTCGCCCCGCAAATCATAGCGGCGCGCCAATTGCCAGACGAAGGGCCGAAAACCAACGCCCTGCACCTGTCCGCGCACCCGGATCAGCCGCCCGCCCGTCATCCGTAAGGGCCATGATGTCTTGGGATCAGACCATCCGGGGGCCCCAAAGCGCCAAGACCGGGCATCGCCATCAATGCACCGTGCAGACCATGCAAGGGTCAAAACTGCGCACGATATGCTGCACCGACAGCGGCGTCTCTTCGCCCTCGCCCACCGCAGCGCCGACCAAGGCCGCTTCGAGAGGGCCCGGCACACCGGCTTTGTCGCGCGGCGAAAAGTTCCACGTGGTCGGCGCGATGATCTGGTAAGAGGCGATCCGACCATTCTCGATGGTGCACCAATGCCCCAACGCCCCCCGCGCCGCTTCGACCAGGCCGGCCCCGGCACCATCGGCTGGCAGGCGCAGATCACGCATGAATCGTTCCGCCGGGTTGATGTCGTCCAAGAGCTGCTCAAGCGCGATCTGGGTCAGGGCAATCTCCAGAAGCCGTCCGATGACGCGCGCCCGTACGCCCCCCTCGGCGGCCAAGGCCCGTGCAAGCGGATGGCCATCCACAACCTGCCGCGCCAAAGCGCCGGTTTCATAGGTCTGCCCTGAAAGGCGCGGCGCCTTGCACCAACTATAGGCGCTTTCCCGCATTGTTTCGTCCGGCAGGGTCTGGCCGGTACTGGGATGGGCATCCTCACCCAGCATCCACGCATGGCTCAGATCTTCGACGATCTGGCCCGGCTTCAATGGATGCAAATTGCCATCGCGCCAAAGGCCGCGCGCGAACACCGGCCCTTCGTCATGGGGGTAGGCACCGAAAGACAGATAGCGCCCAGCGCCCTGCCCCATGGCCTGCAACCCAAGATCCTCGGCGATTTCCAGAAAGATCGCGACATCGCCAGTCTCCCATGCCGCCAGCGCGGCAAGGCTGTCCATCGAGGCAAAGGCTTCGATCGGGGCGCCAAACAGCTGCTCTTCGAGGTAATCGCGAAAGGCCCGCAAATCGGCCCCCAAACGCATCTTGTCGCGCATCGAGGGCGCGCGCGTCACGCCTCCGGGCTGGATGGCCAGCGTGTGCGGCCACTTACCGCCCAGCAAACCGACAATATGCAACAGCCGCGCGCGGGCCTCGGTGGCGCGGCGCAGCGCCGAGCCTTCCATCGCGGTAAAGCGCTGCACCACTCGGCCATGCCAATCACGCCCGGCATAGTCCTGACGGGCGAAATCGGGCATGAAGAACAGGTTGAAATGGGTCAGATGGTCGGCCAGATTTTCCACCGCGTGCAACAGCGCCGCAACCTTGGCCCCTTCGGGTGCCATGCCGCCCCCCGCCAGATCGGCCAAGGCAAAGGCCGCCGCTGCCGACTGGCTGATCGAACAGATGCCGCAGATCCGCGGCGTGATGGTCAGCGCGTCCATCGGCCCCTTGCCCAGCAGCATCCGTTCAAAGCCGCGAAACAGGGGGGAATTGCAATAGGCCGCCGTGACTTCCCCATCCGCGACCTCAAGCCTGACCTCAAGATCCCCTTCGACGCGGTTGAAGGGACCGACAAGCAGGGTCGTACCGGTCATCGTTTCGGAGCTTTCAGGCTGGGCGGAACGGTGATGCGATCCGAGGTGGCATTGGTGCCGATGCGCGGCGGCGTCGCGGCCTTGGACAGGGACGCCAGCGCCATGAACCAGGCCTTGGGCATGTCCGAGGGCAGACCCACGGGGATGCCGGCAAACTTCGGCGTTTCGGTAAAGCCGTGCCCGGGTTCCTCGAATTCGGGCGCGGTGCAGTTGATGCAGGGATAACCGGCGCGGGTGCAGGAACCTTCACCGTTCCAGCTGCGAATGTTGCAGTCACCTACGGCCTGCGTGCCGATGCAGCCCAGATGCTCCATCATGCAGCCGATTTCCGACAAATGGGTGGCGCTGGCCTTGTACTCGTAAAACTCGTTCTTGGGGCAGCCGTGGTGCACCAGATGATCGGCATAAAAACGCGGGCGGGCGTAGCCATCCAGCGCATCGGCAGGCAGTTCACCCGCCTTGATCAGCAGCAGGGTTTCGGTCACCCAATCGGGATGGGTCGGACAGCCCGCCACATTGATCACAGGCAGGCCCGCGCGGCTGGTGAACCCGGGCGGCAAGGCGCCACCCTTGTGACTGCCGTCATATTGCACACCGACCGCATCAGCCGGGTTCTCACCGGATGACGTCACGCCGCCGTAGGTCGCGCAGGTGCCAACGGCGACCACATGCGCGGCCAGAGGTGCAAGGCTTTGCACCCAGTCCAGCATGGAGCGGCCGGTTCCTGCCAGCATATGATACCGCCCGGTGCCATTGGGGCCGCGCAGGATCGACCCTTCGATACACAGGATATCCAGCGGTTGCTCGCCCGCCTCAATCGCCTGCAAAAGGCGGTGGACAGGGGCGCCCGTCATTTCCGACAGCGACGGATGCCAGAGAAAGGACAGCCCCGCACCTTTGAGCAGATCGAATACGCCGGGGCTTTCGGCGCAGAGCAGCGACATGGTGCAGCCGCCGCAGCCCGCAGATTGCAACCAGAGGATTTTCATGTCACGTCCCCGCGCCGCAAGGTCAGGCGAAAGCACGCACCGCCATCGCTGGGTATATGCGTCAACGCTCCGCCATGTTCCTGCGCGATCTTGTGCGAGATCGACAAGCCCAGCCCCGTGCCCTTGCCCACCTCCTTTGTGGTAAAGAAAGGGTCAAAGATCGAAACCGCCAGATCGGCTGGAATGCCGGGGCCCGTGTCGCAAATCTCCAGCACCGCCTCGTTTTCATTGGTCGAGACCGTCAGGCGGATTTCGGGGTGCTCTTGCCCGGCCATGGCATCGACTGCGTTTTGCACAAGGTTCATCACCACCTGCTGGATATGCCCCGGACGGCCAATGACCCGGCACGAGGCGTCGCCCTCGAAACGCAGAGTCAGGTCGGTCTTGGTGCCACGCCGGACCCAGCTTGCGGCGACGCGGGCGGTTTCGACCAGATCAAACTCGCTCATCGCGCCGGCGCCATCCGCCGAGAGGCGGCGCAGGTCTTCGACGATGGCGCGGACGCGTTCAGCCCCGTCATGAGCACCTTCGATAGCGGTGCGCAGGTTGCGCAATTCACGGTCAAGGCGCAGGTCTTGCCGCAGGGCCACCAGCTCCTCGCGCTCGGCCCCCGCCTGCACGCGGTCAAAATAGGTCTCGAACCGGTCGAGGTATTTGTTCAGCGAATGGGTGTTGGCATAGACAAAGCTGATCGGATTGTTCAACTCATGCGCGACCCCGGCCAGAAGTCGCCCCAGGGACGCCAGCTTTTCGTTGCGCACCAGATGCGCCTGCGCCTGTTTCAGTGCCTCGTGGCTGTCCTCCAGTTCCGCAAAGGCGCGGCGCAATTCGCCAAGAGGGCGGCCTGTCAGGATGACCCCGGTGATGCGGCGACGACGATCAAGGCGCGGGGCAACGCGAAATTCCACCGGGGCGGCGCCCGTTGCGGTGCGCAGCTCAACCTCCAGCGTGGCCTCGCGCCGCAACCCGATGGTCTGGCCGATGCCTTCCATCAGGCGCTCGTATTCGGCCTTGCCAAAGAATTCGCCCACATGGCGCCCGACCAAAGCCGCGACGCTTTCGCCCAGGGCTTCGCTGAAAGAGGCGCTGACATCGACAATGCGCCCGTCTTTTTCGGTAACGACAAGATAGTCGCTGATCGAGGTCATGATCGAGCTGAGAAAGCCGCGCAGAGCCATCAACTCGGCGTTGCGCGATTCAAGCTGTTCCTGATAATCGACCAGTTCCGCATATGTGCGGTCGACCGCTGACAAGACGTCCATCCAGACCTTGTCGCCGTCGATGTCGCTGGTTTCGCTTTCGGTTCCGCGCGCCATGGCACCCCTTTCCTGCGGATCAGACTAGGCGCAATGGGGCGCGTGCGAAAGAGGACAGTCACTTTCCACAGCGGCGCGGAAAGATGGTTGATGACTTGCCAGTTGGCCGCGCGTCTAGGCGCTGTCCGCGGCGGTCCTTTCCAGCGCGCGGATCAACGCGGAAAGCCCTTGGTTAAGGGCCTGCTTGTCCTCGGGGGACATCGCGTTCAGGATACGGGCGGCGCGGTCTTGCACGTCGGGCAAGGCGCTGGCGAACAGCGCGCGCCCCTTTTCGGTGCAGGCATAAAGGCGCAGGCGGCGATCTTCGGAGGCAACGCAGCGGGTGATCAGCCCCTTGTCCACCAGTCGCTGAGAGGCCCGGCTGACCTGTACCTTGTCCAGCGTCGTGCGGCGGGCAAGGTCAAGCGAGGTTACCTGCGTCTCGCCCGCGAGCAGGAACAGCAGCCGCCATTCTTCGCGCGAGAGCCCAAAGTTCGCACCGTAAACCTCTGCCAAGGCTTGGGAAAAGCGTTCCGCCCCCACCGCAAGACGGTAAGGGAAAAAGCTTTCCAAGGGGGTCGGATCACCCTTCACTGGATCAGTCCCGCCCGGTGCGACGCGCCTCGGACAGGGCGGCACTCAGCACCTCCCGGTCGCCGATATGGTTGGCCAGAAGCAGGACCAGCCGGGCGTTCAGGGCGGTGCTTTGATCGTCGGACAGCCCGTCATGGCAGGCGATCAGTTCGGCGTAAAAGCCATCGGGATCGGCGATATTGGGGTTTGTTTGCAGATCGGCCATTGGCTTTACTCCTTTCCGCAGGCGCGGCGCAGGGCGGCGCGGATCGCGGTTTCGTCAAAACTGTCCCAACGGGCCACCACGTGCTGGTCGGGACGGATCAGGTAGACGGCGGATTTGGCATCTCCCAGATAACGCTCTGGCAGTTGCGCAGAGGAGTCGGCCTTCAAGGCCAGTCGGTCGACGACCACACCGCCCTCATCCAGGGTCTCCGGCGCTTCGGCGTCGATGGTCAGCAGGGTAAATCTGCCGCCCAGCCGGTTCAGCAGGAACCCATCCGCCAGCGGCGCATCGGGGCACGGGCTGCCGGGTCGGGTGCGAAGAGGCCCGCCGGTCAGGGCATCCGGCCCGTTCAGCGACAAGCCGTCATAGGTGCAAGGCACAGACAGGCGCCCGGAATTGACCAGCGGCCGGGCAAAGGCGTGATGCTCGGCCAGATCGAGAACCGCGTTGCGGAAGGTGTGGCTGATCTTCGATTTAGGCGTGATGAAATCCGTCGCGCGGGTCGAATTCAGAATGTTTTCGTCCGCACCAAAAACGCGTTCTTCGTCATAGCTGTTCAGCAGGGTCTCGGGCGCTTGTCCCTTGATCACCATGCCCAGTTTCCAGCCAAGGTTGTCGACATCCTGCATCCCCGAATTCGCGCCGCGTGCGCCAAAGGGGCTGACCTGATGCGCCGCGTCCCCGGCGAACAAAACGCGGCCATGGCGGAATTGCTTCATCCGGCGGCATTGGAAGGTGTAGATCGAGGTCCAGACGATGTCGTACTCCACATCGCCAAGCATCGCATCGAGCCTTGCGCGGACGTTTTCCTCTTGCAGTTCGTGTTTGCGATCCACGTCCCAGCCGATTTGAAAATCGACGCGCCAGACACCATCGGGCTGTTTGTGCAGCAAGGTCGAGGCCCCGGACTTGAAGTGCGGTTCGAACCAGAACCAGCGCTCGGTCGGGAAATCGTCGTTCTTCATGCGAATGTCGGCGATCAGAAAGCTGTCCTCAAAGACGCGGCCTTCGAAATCGAGACCCATCATACTGCGCAGCGGGCTCGAAGCGCCGTCACAACCGATCAGCCAGTCAGCCTCGATCGCATAGGGGCCTTCGGGCGTGGCGATCTGCAGCCGGGCGCCGTCCTCAAGGATCTCCACCTCGTCCACACGGTTCTTGCCGCGGATTTCAATCGGCGCGCCCGCCGCCTGCGCCTGCCGCACCCGTTCGACGATGAAGCGTTCGAAATAGGGCTGCTGAAGGTTGATGAAAGCAGGGAACTTGTGGCCCTCTTCGGGCAGCAGGTTGAATTCATAGACCTGCCGGTCGTCATGAAAGACCTTGCCAAGGTTCCACACGATGCCCTTGTCCAGCATCGGCTCGCCGCAGCCATAGCGGTCGGCGATCTCAAGACAGCGCTTGGCGAAACAGATGGCGCGGCTGCCCTGCCCGATGCCCTCGTGATCGTCCAGAACAACAACCGGAATGCCCTGCAAGCCAAGGTCGAGCGCGGTGGCAATGCCGATGGGACCACCGCCCATGACCACGACGGGATGGCGGACCGGGGTTTCCGAGTCCTGATCGGCGCTGCGCTCATAGGGGTACAGCTTGAACGCCAGTTGGTAACGGTCATGAATCATCTCGGCTCTCCTCCTTGCCGGGCGGTGTTGGGGGGCGTGATCGCCCCCCGTCTGGCGTCAATTTTGCAAAGATGCCCACATCTCTTTGTCCCTTTGCGCCGTCCAGACGCGAGGGGTGTCGATACCTCGGGCCTCGTCATAGGCGCGGGCGACGTTGAACGGCAGGCAATGTTCGTAGATGGCATAGTCCTTGAACTTCGGATCACATTCGGCGCGGCAGGCGTCCCATGCCTCTTTCAGACTGCCGCCACGGGCAACGACCTTGGCGATGGGCTTGTAGGTCGAGTTGACGAAATCGGCGGTGGCGGCGATGGCCTTGGCCACCATCTCTTCACCGACCAGCGCGTCACCGCGGCCCGGCGCGATGGATTTCGGCTCAAAGGCGGCGATGTTCATCAGGGTGTCTTCCCAGTCGCCGAAATGCCCGTCGCCGCAGTAACAGGCCGAGTGGTATTCGACGATGTCGCCGGTGAACATGACCTCTTGGTCCGGCACCCAGACAACCGCATCGCCCGCCGTGTGGGCACGGCCCAGATGCATGATCTCGACCTTGCGGTTGCCAAGGTAGACGGTCATCGAGTCGCTGAAAGTCGTGGTCGGCCATGTCAGCCCGGGGATTTCCTCGTGGCCCTGAAACAGGCGCGGGAAGCGGTCGAATTCGCTGTCCCAGTCTTCCTGGCCGCGTTCGGCCACCATCGACCGGGCTACATCCGACATGATGATTTCGCGCGCGCCATAGGCGCTGGCCCCCAGAACGCGGACCGCGTGATAGTGGGTCAGCACCAGATGGCTGATCGGCTTGTCGGTGACGCTGCGCACGCATTCCATGACCTTGCGCGCCAGACGCGGGGTGGCCTGCGCCTCGACGATCATCACGCTCTCGTCGCCGATGATCACGCCGGTGTTGGGATCGCCCTCGGCGGTAAAGGCGTAAAGGCCCTCACCCACCTGGGTAAAGCTGATCTTCTTTTCTTCCATGTCGCCCGCTGAGGCAAAAGCCTTGCTCATGTCGCGTTCCCTATTTCTGTAGACGCTGCCGCGCCTTTGTGATTGCTATTCAGGCCATGACAGACGCCAAGCGCCCCGCCCTGATTTTCCTGTGTTTGTCCGCCCTGATGGCGGCGGTGCTGTACCTGATGGGGCGCAATCTGATTTGCCCCTGCGGCTATGTCGATCTTTGGGCCGGTCCAAAGATCCAGGCCACCGAAAGCAGCCAGCATCTGTTTGACCTCTATTCGCCCAGCCATGTGATCCACGGGCTGTTGTTCTATGCCGGCCTGTGGCTGGTGCTCAGGCGCTTGCCTTTGGATGGACGTCTGGCCATCGCCTTGCTGATCGAGGCTGGCTGGGAGATCCTTGAAAACTCGTCCATCGTGATCGAACGCTACCGCACGGTCACTGTGTCCTCTGATTACAATGGCGACAGCGTGGTGAATTCCCTTGCCGATCTGTTTGCGATGACCGTCGGTTTTTACCTTGCGCGCAGGCTGCCGGTCTGGGCCAGCGCGGCGCTGATCATCGGCTTTGAGGTGCTGACTGCCTGGCTGATCCGTGATGGGCTTGCGCTGAATGTGCTGATGCTGCTCTGGCCCTCCGAGACCATCTTGCAATGGCAGCAGGGCCTCTAGGCTCATTTCGCGCCTCCAAAAGGGTCGTCCAGCGCGGGCAGAACCTGCCCGGTGCATTCGCCAAAACCGACGCGGAAGCCATCCCCCTTGGCCGCTCCGCGCAGGGTCAGCGTATCGCCATCCTCAAGGAAAGTGCGGGTTTCGCCCGTGTCCAGAGTGACCGGTTCCTTGCCGCCCCAGCTGAGTTCCAGCAAGGCACCCCGCTGATGTTTTTCCGGGCCCGAGATGGTGCCCGAGCCCAAAAGATCGCCCACCCGCATCGGGCAGCCGCTGGTGGTGTGATGTGCCAGTTGCTGGGCCGAGGAATAGTACATCGCGGCGTAATTGGTGCGCGAAATCACGGTTTCCGCCTTGCCTTCGGGGGCAAGGCCGACCTCAAGCTCTATGTCGTACAGCATCGGTGCGGGTTCCTTGAGGTAGTCCAGCAAGGGGCGCTCGCGGTCGGGTGTAGTGGTGCGGAATGGCTCCAGCGCGGCCTTGGGCACGATCCACGGCGAAATCGTTGTCGCGGTCGCTTTGGACTGAAAGGGCCCTAGCGGCTGGTATTCCCAAGCCTGAATGTCGCGCGCCGACCAGTCGTTCAGCAGTACATAGCCAAAGATCATCTCGTCCGCTTTCTGAACCGTCACCGGACCGTCCGAGGGCTGGCCAACGATGGCGCCCATTTCCAGTTCCAGATCGAACCGCGCACAGGGGGCAAAGCGTGGCAGGTCATCGTTCGGGCCTTTCAACTGGCCCCAGGGGCGGCGCACCGGGGTGCCCGACACCACAACCGAAGATGCGCGGCCATTGTAGCCAATCGGCATCGACAGCCAGTTCGGCGGAAGTGCGTTTTCAGGCCCGCGGAACATCGTGCCGACATTGGTGGCGTGATGTTTACTGGCATAAAAATCGGTATATTCGGAAACCGCAAAAGGCATGAGCATCTGCGTGCCCACCTGCGGCACCATGAAGGGCACCAAGCCTTCGGCATCCTCGTTTCCGTCCGCCAACAGCGCGGTCACCTCGGTGCGGAAGGCGGCCCAGACCTTGGGGCCAAGAGCCATGAAATCCGTCCAGTCGCCAAAGAAAAAGACCTCGTCCTCGTCTTCGATCTGGAGGATCCCCGCCTCTTCCAGCGCCGTCACGTCAAGGATCATATCCCCGATCGCCACGCCGCAATGGGCCTCGCCCTCTTCGGACAGAAAAGCACCGTAGGGCAGGTTGTTCAGGGGAAAGTCCGTGTCGGGCGTGTTCGCCGTTTCGACCCAGGATTTGATCAGGCTCATCTCGTTTCCTTGTTCGTTTGTCCCAGCGGCTTGCGCTCAGTCGCCGCCGTCGCCGCCACCATCGCCGTGGCCATGGCTGTCAATCCAGCCGCCGCCACCGCCAGCGTCCGGAAAAGACCCGGATTTTCGGGCCTTGCGGCGACGCCGCTTGGAAAAGTGATACCACAGCAGCCCCAGCAGAACTGCGCCGCCCAGCAGTTTTTCAGGCAGGCTCACTCACTTCTTTCCCGGTGTGCCGTCGAACTTCTTTTCAAGGCTCTCCCAGCAGTCGATGTAATCGTCCTGCAGGGGCGCCTCCTTGGCGGCAAATTCGGTCAGATGCTGCGGAAACCGGGTTTCGAACATGAAGGACATCGTGTTGTCTAGCTTTTCAGGCTTGAGATCGGCGTTCGAAGCGCCCTCAAAGGCGTTCTTGTCCGGGCCATGTGGGATCATCATGTTGTGCAGCGACACGCCCCCGGGAACAAAGCCCTGCGGTTTGGCATCGTACTGGCCATAGATGTTGCCCATCAGCTCGGACATGATGTTCTTGTGATACCACGGCGGGCGGAAGGTATCCTCGGCCACCATCCAACGCTCGCGGAACAGCACAAAGTCGATGTTCGCGGTGCCCGGCACGCCCGAAGGCGCGGTGAGCACGGTGAAGATCGACGGGTCCGGGTGGTCGAACAGGATCGCGCCGACCGGGCAATAGGTGGTCAGGTCGTATTTCACCGGGCAGTAGTTGCCGTGCCATGCCACCACGTCCAGCGGACTGTGGCCGATCTTGCATTCATGGAACTGGCCGCACCACTTGATGGTAATGGTCGACGGCGCTTCGCGGTCCTCAAAGGCGGCCACGGGGGTCTTGAAGTCGCGCCGGTTCGCCATGCAGTTGGCGCCGATCGGTCCCCGCCCCGGCAGTTCGAACTTTTGCCCGTAGTTTTCGCAGACAAAGCCGCGGCACGGCCCTTCCAGAACCTCGACCCGGTAGACAAGGCCGCGCGGGATCACGGCGATTTCCTGCGGCGCAAGATCGATCACACCCAGTTCGGTGCAGAACCTCAACCGCCCTTCTTGTGGGACAACCAGCAGTTCGCTGTCCGCCGAGAAGAAGTATTCGTCCTTCATGGAATCCGTCACGAGGTAGATATGCGTGGCCATGCCAACCTGCGTGTTCACATCGCCCGCCGTGGTCATCGTGCGCATCCCTGTCAGCCATGTCAGGCGCGCGTCGGAATGCGGGACCGGATCCCAACGATACTGGCCCAGCGAAATCACGTCAGGATCGACATTCGGGGCGGATTTCCAATAAGGCAGGTCGATCTTGGTATAACGCGAGGAATGCTTGACCGAGGGCCGGATGCGGTAGCACCAGGTCCGTTCGTTCTGATGGCTGGGCGCTGTAAAAGCGGTGCCGGTCAGCTGCTCACCGTACAGGCCATAGTTGCACTTTTGCGGCGAATTCATGCCCTGCGGCAGCGCATCGGGCAGCGCCTCGGTTTCAAAGTCGTTGCCGAAACCAGGCATATAGCCTTCGTGCGTTCCTGCGGTGTGGGGCGCGCGAACCATGCCTTTGGGCAATTCAAAATGGGTCATGTCGATGTCCTCCTCGTTTGCACCCCGAGTCGCCTTCGACCGCAATGAGTGCCTTGCCGGAAGATAAACGTTGCAGATGCAATGATGTCAAGGAGTTTGTTGCAGATGCAATGAACCACGCGAGGCATTGCCGGTGACCGAGGTGTTATTCTATCAGGAAACGGTGCGACAGCGGCAAGCTTGCCGCGCCCAGAACACGCGCGTCGGGGCCGACATGGCCGGGGCGCACAGTTGGGCGCTGAATGCCGGACAGGTCCATCTTGTCCAGTGCCGCATTGGTCATGGTGACCAGATCGTCGCGCACATGCGTTGGCAACCAGCCGTCAATCATGACCTCGGAAAGGTCCAACACGCAGACGGACGAAACGATGGCATGCGCCAACCCCCTGCCCGCCTCTTGCACCCAATTCGACAGGATACCCGGCGGAACGTCCCACGCTGCGGGCGGCTCCCACAGGCTGGCAGTCTCGTGATCGGCGGCGCGCATCGCCCGCTCAAGCACGCACAGCGAGGCGCGGTCGATCAGCTGTACCAGCCCGCCCTGCCCGTCCGGCACAGGAATCGAGCCCAGAGCGCCGGCGTTGCCGTTGCGCCCCGTGAACAACTGGTTGTTCAGGACGACGCCGCCGCCAGCGAAATAGCCAAGATAGAAATAGAGGAAATCGCTGGCGCGATCCTCGGCACCAAAGACCAGTTCGGCCCCGCAGGCCGCCGAAGCATCGTTCTGCATAAAGATCGGCAGGTCCAGCCCGTTTTCCAGCTCGGTCGCGATATCATAATCGCGCCAACCTTCCATCTCTTCGGGGGCCAGCCCCAACGAGGTTGCCCAATCCCAAAGCCGGAACGGCATGGCAACGCCAAGGCCCGCGATCCGCGCTCGCTTCACCGGGTCCAGCTGTCCAGAGAGCTGCTTGAATGTATCGCATGCAAAACGCACGGTCGCCTCGGGGCGCGGAAAATCATAGGTGATGCGGGCGCGCGACATGACCTTGCCAAGAAAGTCCGTCAGAACAAGATCTGCGCTGCGCCTGCCGATCTTGAGCCCGCCGAAGTAGGCGCCCGACCCGGCCAGACGCATCGGCACCGAGGGCTGCCCCACCTTGCCGCGCAATGGCTCGCCCCGGCGCAGGAACCCTTCCTCTTCGAGTCGCCGCATCATGACCGAGACGGTTTGCGCCGAAAGCCCCGTCGCCCGGGCGATTTCAGCCTTGGCCATCGGTCCATGGCGGCGCAGAATCGTCAGGACAAGGCGTTCGTTATGCGCCCGCATGCCACTTTGGTTTGAGCCGCGAGATAGTATTTCTACACCAGTCTCAACAACTTGCGTTGTGATCTTCTGTCCCACACCAAGTCCTCCCTGCCGTCTAGGATGACGTTCTGGACGGCGATCTGTCAATAAATAAATCATGGTTATTTATTTATTGACATTTACCGCGAATCCGGCTTTTGTCAGTGGCGAGGGAGGTGGAGCGCATTTTCAAAACCGAAATGCCAGGACCGCCGACTTTCACGGACCTTAGGGAGGAATTTATCGTGACCAAACTGACTAAGAAACTGGCTCTGGGCGCATCTGCTCTGGCATTCACCGCACTTGCCGGCGCAGCTTCGGCTGAGAGCCATTCGATCAGCGCCTGCCTGATCACCAAGACCGACACCAACCCCTTCTTCGTGAAGATGCGCGAAGGCGCGACCGCGAAGGCCGAAGAGCTGGGCATCACGCTGAACAGCTATGCCGGCAAGGTCGACGGCGACCACGAAACGCAGGTTCAGGCCATCGAAACCTGCATCGCAAACGGCGCCAAGGGCATCCTGCTGACCGCATCCGATACCGCCAGCATCGTTCCTTCCGTGCAGCAAGCGCGTGACGCCGGCATCCTGGTGATCGCGCTCGACACGCCGCTGTCGCCGATCGACGCCGCTGACATGACCTTTGCCACCGACAACTTCCTCGCCGGTGAGCTGATCGGCAAGTGGGCCGCCGCGACGCTGGGTGATGCCGCCGCTGACGCGAAAATCGGTATGCTCGATCTGGCCATCAGCCAGCCCACCGTTGGCGTTCTGCGCGATCAGGGCTTCCTGACCGGCTTTGGCATCGACGTCAAAGACCCCAACAAATGGGGCGACGAAGATGATGCGCGCATCGTTGGCAACGACGTAACCGCAGGCAACGAAGAAGGTGGCCGCAAGGCGATGGAAAACCTGCTTGCCAAGGATCCGACGATCAACGTCGTCTACACCATCAACGAGCCTGCTGCTGCGGGCGCATACGAAGCCCTCAAGGACATTGGTCGTCAAGACGACGTGCTGATCGTGTCTGTCGATGGTGGCTGCCCGGGCATCCAGAACGTCAAGGAAGGCGTGATCGGCGCCACCTCGCAGCAGTACCCGCTGCTGATGGCCTCCAAGGGCGTCGAAGCGATTGCCGCATGGGCCAAAGACGGCGTGAAGCCCTCGGCCACCGAAGGCAAGGACTTCTTTGACACGGGCGTATCCTTGGTCACCGACAAGCCTGCCGAAGGCGTCGAGTCCATCGACACCACCAAGGGCACTGAGCTCTGCTGGGGCTAATGCTCTTTCCGGGTCGCTGATTTCAGCGGCCCGGTTTCCACCGCTTCTTCGGAAGCGCTGTACAAGGTCAACACGGGGGTCGCCCCCGCCGCGTCCGATCCGGCGCTTGTTCTTGACCGAACTATACCAGTCAAAGCAATGTAATTCTTTGGGGGGCAGGTGTCTGCCCGCCCCCGCGACCTATGCCCGGGCGCAGCCATTGGGCACAACCACTAAGGGGAGAGGCTCATGTCCCAATCGGACAACTATGAAGCAGCCGCCAGCGGAGCGAACACGGAAGTGGCGTCTTTCGCGGATGACGGCAAGGGGCTATTGGGGCGCTTTCAGCATATGCTGCACGTGAACCCGGCCATGGTGCCGCTGATTGTTCTGGTGGCCGCCGTTATCGTCTTTGGGGCGGTACTGGGTTCCAAGTTCTTTTCGCCATTTGCCCTGACGCTGATCTTGCAGCAGGTGCAGATCGTCGGAGTTCTGGCAGCGGCGCAATCGCTGATCATCCTGACCGCAGGGATCGACCTTTCGGTCGGCGCCATCGCGGTTCTGTCCTCGGTGATCATGGGACAATTCGCCTTTCGCTATGGTGTGCCTCCCTTCTTCGCGGTGGTCGCAGGCCTGGCCATTGGCACCGGGATCGGCGCAATCAACGGCTGGCTGGTCAGCCGCATCAAGCTGCCCCCTTTCATCGTGACACTGGGCATGTGGCAGATCGTTCTGGCTGCTAACTACCTGTATTCGGACAACGAAACCATCCGCAGTCAGGACATAGAATCCGACGCAGCCTTCCTGCAATTCCTTGGCACCAAGCTGCAATTCGCAGGAGCCACCTTTACTCTTGGGGTCATCCTGATGATCCTGCTGGTGCTGGTGCTGGCCTATTGCCTACGTGCCACCGCCTGGGGCCGCCACGTCTATGCCGTGGGCGACGATCCCGAGGCCGCGGAACTGGCTGGTGTGAACGTGCACAAGACGCTGATGTCCGTCTACATGCTGGTCGGTTTCATCTGCGGACTTGCCGGATGGGTCATGATCGGCCGCTTCGGTTCGGTTTCTCCCTCGGCGACGACTGGTGTGATCGGCAACATTCAGGCCATCACGGCCGTCGTGATCGGGGGCATATCGCTGTTTGGCGGACGCGGCTCGATCGTTGGGGCCTTCTTCGGGGCGCTGATCGTGGGCGTCTTTGAACTGGGCCTGCGTATGGCCGGAGCCAACCCTCAGTGGACTTTCCTGCTGATCGGTACGCTCATCATTGCCGCTGTTGCGGTTGACCAATGGATCAGAAAGGTATCGGCATGACACAGCAACCCATTCTCAAAGGCCGTGGTCTGGTCAAGCGCTACGGCAAGGTCACAGCCCTCGACCGCTGCGATTTCGATCTCTATCCGGGCGAGATCCTCGCTGTCATCGGAGACAACGGCGCAGGCAAATCGACCTTGATCAAGGCAATCTCGGGTGCGGTTCAGCCCGATGCGGGCACGGTGGAACTGGATGGCAAGCCGATCCATTTCAATTCCCCCATCGACGCGCGCGAAGCGGGGATCGAGACCGTCTATCAGACGCTCGCCATGTCGCCTGCCCTGTCCATCGCGGACAATATGTTCATGGGCCGCGAGATTCGCCAAAAGGGCATGATGGGCAAACTGTTCCGCAAGCTCGACAAGACCGAGATGGAGCGGATAGCCCGTGAAAAGCTGAACGATCTGGGATTGATGACCATTCAGAACATCAATCAGGCGGTCGAGACGCTTTCGGGCGGTCAGCGTCAGGGTGTGGCCGTGGCTCGCGCCGCCGCCTTCGGGTCCAAGGTGATCATTCTGGACGAACCGACGGCTGCACTGGGCGTCAAGGAAAGCCGCCGAGTGCTGGAACTGATCCTCGACGTGCGCTCGCGCGGTATTCCGATCATCCTGATCTCGCACAACATGCCACATGTTTTCGAGGTCGCCGATCGCATCCACGTTCACCGCCTTGGCCGCCGCCTGTGCGTGGTGGACCCCAAGGACTATACCATGTCCGACGCGGTGGCCTTCATGACCGGCGCCAAAGAACCCCCGGCGGATCAAGCTGCTGCTTGATAACACAGGACATCCGGATAAAAGAACGGGGCGCTTGAGGGCGCCCCGTTTTGTTCTTGGCCCTCAGGACGCTGCGGACAGTCCCTGCTCTATAGCGCCTCGCGCCAGCCCCAGCGGTCCGCCAAGGCCATGCATCGCTCGGCGGATTCGACCCCAGAATAGGTGTCCGCCGCCCGCAGGCTTGCGGCCGCCGTGGCATGCGCCATTCGCAGGCATCGCTCAAGCGCCCACCCCTCGTGACGGCCATAAAAGAACCCGGCGGCAAAGGCGTCTCCGGCCCCGTTGGCTCCCACACGTTCGGCATCGGGAATGGCGACCGAAGGCACATGCAGCGCCGTTCCGCCGCGGGCCACCAGCACCGCGCCCGAGGTAAAATGCACCACGATCAGCTCCATCGCGCCGATGCCCAGAACCTTGCGGGCCGCCGCCTCGCAGGCCGCCGGATCAGCCTGCCCATCGCGGCCTGTTCGCATCTCGCCCAAAGCGCCAATCTCGACGTCATTGACCACAAGCGTATCCAGATGCGGCAGGCAGGGCCCGACGATCCGGCGAATGGTCTCATCCGTCGCGGTGACCAGTTCAAGGTTGGTTTCCAGTCCCGCCGCGCGCCCGGCCTTCAGCACCGTTACCCAGCCGTTGGCGTCCGTGCCCCACGGCCCATCCATGCCATCGTGAATACCGGGCAGACCCATGTGCAGAAACCGCGCCGTTGTGCGGGAAAAATCAAAATGTTCAGGTGTCATCAGCGGCGCCGCGCCGGGAAAGAGGATATGCGTCCTGCGCCCCGTCTTGAGCGAAAAATAGGCATCCGTGACCTGCGTCTGGGCGCGGTCCGTGCGGTGCAGCCCCGTGGCATCAATGCCGTGGTCAACCGCCACCTTCACCAGAAAATCGGCCCAACTGTCATCGCCGATCAAGCCCTGCGTCTCGACCGGGATTGACGGGTCCAGCCGCCGGATATCGCAGCCAAGGTTGCAGGCAGGCCCGCCCCCCGCCGGGTCCATCTTTTGCACCGTGGCCAGCATGTCTTCGCCCGGCCAGTGGTCAACGCTGATGTTGCGATCCACGACCCATGTTCCGGCGGTCAGAAATCCCCGGCGCGCCATGGCTCAGGCGTTGTCCCTGAGCAGCTCATCCGTCAGCTGCAGATCGTCCTCGAGCGCGCGATACGGCATGATCCCCGCCTCTTGCAGATCGCCGTGGAAGGCCCGCACCCCTTCGTCCGAGCCGATGCGCTCTTCGATCACCCGGCGCATGGCGCGCAGCATCAAAACCGAGTTTTCGGACTGGTAGATCTTGCGCCCGAACAGCGCGACCCTTGCGCCGTATTTTTCGGCCTGATGGATCAATTCAAGACAATCGCGGGTGGTGCCTGCGCCGCCGCCAAGGATGCCGAAGATCAGGTTTTCCGGATCGTAATTGGCGATCTCTTCGGTCGCGGCAGGGCCGTTGTAGCTGGCCTTCAGAAAGACCGGGCGATCGTGGTGCGACACCCCGGCAAGGCAGCGCGCGATCATGTCGTTGTTATACAGCGCAAAGGGGCCATCGGTTTCCACCGCAATCTGCGGGTTGAAGACCTCAAGGAAATGCCGGATGCCCGCCGCTTCGCATTCGTTGCGGAAAGTGGCATAGGCCTCGAGCATGGCGTGATCGCGATCGAAGTCGTTGTAGAAGGTGACCGAAAACAGCCCCAGATCGGCCACCGGTTTGACCCGGTCCAGACGCGCCGAGCGGAACTGTCTTGCCGGGCGCGACGGAAACACGCCGCCGCGCGCCTGCCAGATATCCGTGGTGTCGTTCAGACGCACGGCCGGGGTCACGTCACTGCCCGCGAACACACCTTTCGACTGCAGCACTTCGGCGCTCGACAGCGACATCAGCATGATATCGGCCAGACCGGACGCGGTCACCGCCCGCATGTCGTTGCGATAGTCCGACAGCGGCCGCATCTTGCCATCCGGCCCCTGCCCCGGCGTGGCACAGCCAAAGGCCATGTCGCCATCCTTGGCGTCGGCAATGATAAAATCTTTGGGCGTGTATTGCCCGGCCCGGATGCGGGCCAGTTTGGCGTCTAGCGTCTTCATGAAAATCCTCCCGTTGGCGCCATGTTAGCGACAACAGGAGGCGGGCGGCAAGATGCGCTTTGGCCTTGCCGCCCGTCATTTCCAATGGGTCCGGCCGCTCAGGCGAGCGAGGGCAGCCAGAGCACAATCGACGGGAAGGCCACCAGCAAGGCTATGGTCACCGCGTCGGCGACGAAAAACGGCGCAACCCCGCGGAACACATCCTGAACCGACAATTCCGGCCGCACGCCCGCCACCACAAAGCAGTTCAGGCCGATGGGCGGCGTGATCAGGCAGAACTCGGCCATCTTGACCACCAGAATGCCAAACCAGATCGCGCACATCGGGCCGCTCATCCCAAAGGTGCTTTCGGCGGCCGTGACAAACTCGCCCCCGTTCAACGCCATCACGGCTGGATAGACGACAGGCAGCGTCAGCAGCAGCATCCCGATGGCATCCATGAACATGCCCAGAACCGCATAACCCAGAAGGATGCAGACAAGGATCATCAGCGGCGGGTAATGCAGCGAGGTGATCCAGTCGGAAAAGGCGCTGGGAAGATCCGCAAAGCCAAGGAAGCGCACATAGATCAGCACGCCCCAGATGATCGAAAAGATCATGATCGACAGCTTGGCGGTCTCGATCAGCGCATCCTTGAGTTCCGGCAGGCGCATGCCCCGGAACACCGCCATGCAAAAGACGATAAAGGCCCCGATCGCGCCGCCTTCGGTTGGCGTGCCCCAAGCGTCACCGCCAAAGGGGTTGTAGACAAAGAAGATGATGATCACCACAACCGCCACGATGGGCAGCGCGGGCGGCAGGCTGGCGAAACGTTCCCGCCATGTAAAGCCGGTGACCGGCGGGCCAAAGTTCTTCATGGTCAGCGCCAGGCCGATGATCAAAGCCGCGTAGATGAAGGCCGAGAACACGCCGGGAATGAAGCCAGCCAGCAGCAGCTTGCCCACATCCTGTTCGACGATGATCGCATAGATGACAAGGATCGCCGAAGGCGGGATCAGGCTGGCCAAGGTGCCGCCCGCCGCGACGACACCCGCCGCAAAGCGTTTGTCATAGCCGACCTTGAGCATTTCGGGGATGGCGATGCGGGCAAAGACGGCTGCGGTGGCGACAGACGCCCCAGATACCGCAGCAAACCCCGCCGTGGCAAAGACCGTGGAGACCGCAAGCCCGCCCGGCACCCAGGCGATCCAGCGCTTGGCCGCTTCGAACAGCGCGCGGGTCAGCCCCGCGTAATAGGCCAGATAACCGATCAGAATGAAGGTCGGGATCAGGCTGAGCGCCTGAGAGGCAACCTTGCCATGCGGCACCTGGCCGGCGATCTTGACGCTGACCTCCAGCGCCTTGCCAAAGCGCGCGGGGTCATATCCGAACTGGTCCCAGCGCAGCCAGATCAGCCCCACCATACCCGCAAACGCGGCGGCAAAGGCCACCCGCATCCCCAGCACGACCAGCAGGAACATCCCGCTCGTGACCCAGAGGCCAATTTCGATGGAATCCATGTGATCCGCCCCTCAGTCGTCGTGACCTTGAATATGTGCCGCTTCAGCGGCGGCTTGTTCGGCGACAGTCTGAACCAGCGGCACCGCGACGGGCCGCTCAGCCCCTGTCATAAAGCCCCGCGCATACCCCCAAAGCTGCAAGACCAACCGCAGGCACATCACCGAAAAGGCCACCGGCACCACCAGCTTGGCTGGCCAGATCGGCAACCCAACGTCGATCGAGCTGTCGCGGCTCCAATTCGGTTTGGACATGTCAAAGCTGCGGTCGAAATGCGCCCATGTGCCCCAGACCAACAGCACCATAAGGATCAGCACCGCTAAGGTCGTCAGAAACTCGGCCAGCCACAGCGGGCGCCCTTTCAGACGCCCTACAAGGATATCCATGCGGATATGCCCGCCTTCGCGCTGCACATAGGAAATGCCAAAGATCGCAATCAACGGCATCGCCGCCTGAATCCAATCGACATATCCCCTGAGAGGTTCGTTAAAGAAATTCCGCCCCGAGACCGAAATGACCGCCAGAACCATCAGCGCAAAGGCCCCGATCCCGGACACAAAGGCCATTCCCCACTCGACCTGCGCCAGCCGTCTGTCCAGACGACTGAGCAGAGTGTCGTCGCTCAGCACCGTTGCGCTGCCCGCCATGTTATCTGCCTTGATTTTAGGGCGCCGAAGGAGGAAACGAATTTTCGCAGAAAATTCGCCTCCCCCGAAAGCGCAGACACCTTAGTTAGAGGCACGCACCTCAGCGAGTGTCTTGAAGACAAGATCATAGAGCTCTTGCGCGGGCAGGCCCTGCGCGCTCATCTCTTCAATCCATGCCTTGTGAATGGGCTTGCCGGCCACCTCCCGGAACTTTTCCAGTTCCTCGTCCGAGATCATGACCTTCTGCACGCCCTTCTCTTCCAGCACGCCGTCCCATTTCTTGAGCAGCTCGCCGTAGTTCTCGAGGTAATAGGCGATGGCCTCATCGACTGAACTGTCCAGCGCCTCGCGCTCGGCATCGCTCAGCGCATCATAGGCGTCGATGTTCACAACCACCGGGCAGTTCACCGTGCCGGGGTTGAGGTTCGCGGTCCACCAGTCGGCTTCGTTGATGGTGCCAAAGGACAAATGCGCGTGCTGGGCAAAGGCCACGGTGTCCACGACGCCGCTTTGCATCGCCTGATAGGCTTCGGAGGAGGTCACCGAGGTCGGCACGCCGCCGACTGCGGAAAACGCCTTGCCCAGACCGCCGGTGGCGCGCACCCGCATTCCGTCAAACTGCGACAGCTGATCGCGCGGCTCGCCCGTGCCCACAAGATTGTACTGCGGCATCGGCGAAGTCATCAGCATCTTGGCATTCCACTGGGCCATTTCCTCGGCCACCGCGGGGTGGGCATAAACCGCGTGGCTGACAGCAACCTCTTCGTTCAGATCGGCTACCCCGAGGAAAGGCAGTTCCAGCACAGTGATCGCGCGGTTCTTGTCGGCGTGATAGCCGGCACAGAACTGCGCCATCTCAAAAGCGCCGATCGAGATGCCGTCAAGGTTCTCGGTGTTCTTGGACAAGCCGCCATAGCTGATGTTCATGGTGAATTCGCCATCGGTCTTCTGTTCGACCAGCTCAGCGATCTTGTGGATGTGCTCGGTAAAGGCGCGGCGCTTGCCCCAGACCGAGACGTTCCATTCGGTCGCCGAGGCTTCGGTGACAAAAGTCACGGCGATGGCCGTGCACAGCAGTTTTCCGGTGATGTTCAAAGGTAGACCTCCCATTGGTATCTGTGGCGGTCGACGCCGCCTTGAGGGGGGAAGTTAGAGCATCACACGCAGGGTGCAAGAGGTTAAGGATTCGCCAGACAAATCGGAGGCACTCCCGTTAGCGGTATACATTTGTGTACTGAAACGATTTGTCGCACGGGGCTGCCGCCCCAGCCCGGCGTGAATTCCGGTAATGCCGCTGTAAATCAGGTCAAAATGTTAGCGGTGTAGAAACCTGCTTTAACAAACACTTAACGTTGAGTAAGAAAATTAGTTTACTGATTATCCTCCCTCTAGAAAACGGATTTACAAATTAACTCTTACTTTTTCATCACTTATTCCCTTGTTTTCACTCTCTGCTATGATCGCCATAAGGTTGCGACGCCACGTAAAGCATGGCGCGCAATATGGATCATTTGAGAGGGAGGATCGACATGACCGATCAGACACCAGTCGCAAAGACCTATCCGCCGAGTGCCGAGATGTCGGCGCATGCCAACATTGACGCGGCGACTTATGATGCGATGTATGCGCAGTCGGTGAACGATCCCGATGCCTTCTGGGCCGAGCAGGCGCAGCGGCTGGACTGGATCAAGGCTCCGACGCAGATCAAGGACGTCGATTTCACCCTCGGGCAGGTCAAGATCGAGTGGTTCAAGGACGGCAAGCTGAACGTCGCCGCC